>NZ_JAOBZT010000073.1:0-19672 GCF_029839005.1 Stenotrophomonas sp. GD03958
TGAACGCGCCCCCAGCTGGGTCGCGCAGGGCTTCGCCGAGTACCAGAAGCGGCTGTCGCACTGGCTGCCGTTCGAGCTGGTCGAAATCGAGCCTGGCCTGCGCGGCAAGGGCCGCGATCCGCGCCGCGCCACGGAAGATGAAGGCAGGCGGGTAATCGCTGCGCTGCCGAAGAACGCTTATGTGGTGGCGCTGGATGTGCCGGGCCGCCAGCTCAGCTCCGAACAGCTGGCACAACGCCTGGAGCATTGGCGCGGGCAGGGCAGGGACCTGGCGTTCCTGATCGGTGGCCCGGAAGGGCATTCGCCGGAAGTATCCGCGTTGGCCGATGAGAAGTGGTCGATTGGACCATTGACGCTGCCGCACATGCTGGTGCGGCTGGTGGTGGCCGAGCAGCTGTATCGGGCTGCCGCAATGATCGCCAATCACCCCTACCATCGCGCGTGAAGAATGGTTATACTAGTCGTCTGCCCGAATAGCTCAGCCGGTTAGAGCACTTGACTGTTAATCAGGGGGTCGTTGGTTCGAGTCCAACTTCGGGCGCCACCTTGAGAAACCTGCATCGCAAGATGCAGGTTTTTTTTGTCGTGTTGTAGAACCGAGGCCATACTCGGCTGCATCCTCGAAGCCTGGCATGGGCTCGGCGCTACAGCGTAATCAGGCCCTTCCAGAACGCGACCAGCGTGGCGATCGCCACCGCCAGGATCGCGCCGAACAGCACCCATTCCCAACGCGTGAATACCAGCTCGCCGCGCTGGCGCCGGGCCAGTGCGAACAGCACCACGCCGGGCACGTACAGCAACACCGACAACAGCAGGTTGTCGAGGCCGCCGGCATACACCAGCCACAGCGCGTATGCACTGGCCAGCAGCGCAACCGCGAAATCACGCCAGCGCACACTGGGCTCATCGGCGTAGGCCTGCCCGCGCCAGGCCAGCTGCACGCCGAATGCCGTGGACAGGAAGTAGGGCACCAGGCTCATCGACGCAGCGAGCAGCACCAGCCCGGTGTAGCTGCCCGAACTGACCAGCACCAGCAGCAGGAACAACTGGATCAGGCCATTGCTCAACCACAGTGCATTGGCCGGCACACCACGCGCGTTCTCGCGGCCGAGGAAGGCGGGCATGGTGCCGTCGCCCGCGGCGGCATAGAGCACTTCGGCGCACAGCAGCACCCAGGCCAGCAATGCACCGAGGACGGAGATGATCGAACCGATGATGATTACCGTCGCGCCCCATTCGCCGACGATGGCGCGCAGCACATAGGCCATCGACGGATTGGGCAGCCCGGCCAGTTCGGCCTGCGACAGCACGCCCATCGACAGCAGGCTGACCAGCACCAGCAGCAGCCAGACCCCCAGGAAACCGATCACCGTGGCGCGGCCAACGTCGGCGCGGCGCGCCGCACGCCGTGAATAGATGCTGGCGCCCTCGATGCCGATGAATACCCACACGGTCACCAGCATCATGCCGCGCAGCTGCTGGCCGAGATCGCCGAGCGCGGGCGTGCCAAGGAAATCGGCACGGAACACCTCCATGCGGAACGCACCTGCTGCCAGGATCAGGAACAGCGTGATCGGCAGCAGCTTGGCCACCGTCACCAGGCCATTGACAATGGCCGCCGTACGCAGGCCGCGCAGCACCAGCAGGTGCACGGTCCACAGCAGCACTGACGACGCCGCCACGGCGGCAGGCGTGTTGCCTTCGCCGAACACTGGCAGGAAATGGCCGAGGCCGCTGAAGATCAGCACGAAGAAGCTGGCATTGCCAAGCACCGAGGCGACCCAGTAGCCCCAGGCCGCAGAGAACCCGATGTAGTTGCCGAAGCCCTCACGCGCGTATGCGTAGATGCCGGTATCAAGATCCGGCCGGCGGTTGGCCAGGGCCTGGAACACGAAGGCCAGCATCAGCATGCCGGCGCCACTGACCGCCCAGCCGATCAGCGCGGCGGCCGGCCCGGCGCTGCGCGCCACGTTCTGCGGCAATGAGAAGATGCCGGCGCCTACCATCGAGCCAACTACCAGTGCAGTCAACGCGGGCAGGCCCAGGCGTTGCGATGTCGTGGCCATGGTGATCCCCTGCGGCGGTAGTGCCGCTTGCACACGGTAGCCACGTGCCTGTGAACATGCATGCAAGGCGTGCAACGACGAAGGCCCGGGCTGCTGCCCGGGCCTCCGAAGTTGATGCGTTGAACGGTATTACTTGAAGGTGTACTTGGCGCCGACGGTGAAGTAGCGACCGATGGCGCCGCTGAAGTGCAGCGGGTTGTAGTTCACGCCACCGTAGGTGGTCGGATCGAGCGGAGCAATGCGATCGAACACGTTCTGCACCGAGGCGTTCAGTTCGAAGGCTTCGGTGATGTTCCAGCGGCCGGACAGATCGAAGGTGGTGAACGAGGAGATCTTGGTGACGTCGGTACCGTCGGCGTAGGAGAACTGGTACGAACCCTCCGGACCACGGAAATCCTTGTTGTCCATCTTGGAGATGTAGTTGGCGACGCCGCTCACGCTCCACGGCCCCTGGCGCCAGGTGGTACCGAAGTTGATCCGATCCTTTGGCGTACCGATGCAGTTGGTCACGTCGCAGTTGCCGTGGGTGCCTGCATAGTCGAAGGTCTCGTCGGAGTCGGTGCGCTCGTACTTCAGCACATGGCTCCACTGCAGGTCCATTTCCAGCTGGCCCGGGCCGATATCGAAGGTCTGGCGGATATCGGTATCGATACCGCGCACGCGCGTGGATGCCGCATTGATGTACGCGGTGTTGACCGCCAGGATGCTGCCGGTGCCAGCGATGCCGTTGATCAGGTCGATGTCACGCAGCACGTTGCCGGCGGCGATGGCATCGGCCGTGGAGCCTTGGGCGATTTCGTTGGTGCGCTTGATCTGCCAGGCATCCACGGTCATCGAAGTGGTGGAGGTCGGCTGCAGCACGATGCCCACCGAGTAGCTCTTGGACTCTTCCGGCTTCAGGTCCTTGTTGGGGCGGGTGATGATCGCGACCGGGCGCGAGCTGCAGTTGGTGCCGACATCGGCCGGCGGGCTGACGGCGCAGCGCACCGGATCGCGGGCGTTGGAGAAGGCGGCCAGGCCACCATCGCCGTTCTCGGCCGGGTTGGGGGCGCGGAAGCCTTCGGCGTAGCTGGCACGCAGAGCGATCCAGTCGGCTGGGGTCCACTTGATGCCCAGCTTCGGCGTGGCCTTGCCTTCGCCGCTTTCGTACTTGTCGTAACGCAGCGCGCCGGAAAGTTCCAGTTGCTCCAGCACCGGTGCCGACAGTTCGACGTAGCCGGCGTAGACATTCTGCGTACCGTCATAGGCCGAATAGCCCAGGCCGATGATGTCACCCTGGTCGGTGTAAGTCTGCGGGGTCAGGCTGTTGCTGGTCTTGCGCCACTCGGTACCGATTGCCAGGCCCAGCGGACCACCTTTCAGGTCCATCAGGCTGCGCGACACGGTGAAGTCGAACATGTCCAGGCTGGACTTGGCGCGTGCGCTGATGGTCGGCGAGATGTAGTCGTACAGCGCCTGCGAGTTGAGGTTGGCATTGTCGCCAATACGCCACACGCCGCCGGCACAGTTCGGGTTGCCCAGCGCGCACTGTACAGCGCTGTAGCGCAGGAACCCGGTGCGCTTGTTCACCAGATCGGTACCGGAGTGCAGGTAGGCGGTGTCGTAGCTCCAGTCACCCCAGTTGCCCTTGACGCCGACCAGGAAGCGGTTGAACTCGTTGGTGTTGTTGGTCACGCGCGGGCCGACATCCCAGGCCGAGTAGCGCAGGCGCGAGGCCTGGCCCTGGATCGGATTGTCGGGATGGGTCGGCGACAGCACCACGGCGCCCGGGCCGCTGCTGGCATTGCGCGGGCCAAGGGGATAGCCCCAGCTGCCGGAGACGCCGGACGGTGTGTTGCTGAAGATCGTTTCCTTCTTCGAGTAGCCGATCTCGGTGTAGACCTCGCCGCCTTCGCCGAAGGCGAAGCTGGCGCGGCCGAACACGTTGACGTACTTCTCTTCAGGCGTGAGATCACGGAACTGCTGCGCCGGATCCCACAGGCAGCCCTGGGCCGCCACTGACGCGTCGGTCTGGCCCGGGATGGTGGTCAGGCCTTGGCAGCCGGGCAGTGGCACGAGCCTTGCCGGATTGGTCGCTGTGACATTGCGGTCGTCATACACCGAGCCATTCGGACCGACGCCTCCGCTGGTGCGGCCATTGAGGTAGGCGCCGCCGAGGAACTGGGCATTGTTGCCATAGCCCCAAGGACGGATGTCGCCGGTGCCGATCCACTTGCGGTTCTTGCGATCGCTGATCTTGATCGCGTCGGTCTTGCCGACGTCCAGGCTGAAGAAGGCATTCCAGCCGTCAGTGGCCAGGTCGCCGGTGCCGGCGGTCAGGGTCGCCTTCTTCGCGTCGCCATCGCTGTCACCGGACAGGCCATAGGAGCCGCGCAGGATGGCGCCCTGGAAGTCGCTGCGCAGGATGATGTTGACCACGCCGGCGATGGCATCGGAGCCATAGATTGCCGAGGCGCCGTCCTTGAGCACTTCCACGCGCTCGACGGCATCGAGTGGAATGGTGCTCAGGTCGGTGAAGACCTTCTGGCCGTCGTCGGCCAGGCCGTAGGTGGCCATGCGGCGGCCGTTCAACAGGACCAGGGTCGAGCCCGCGCCCAGGCCGCGCAGCGAAATGCCGGCGCCACCGCCGGCGAAGCCGTTGCCGAAGGTCTTGGGGATGGAGCCGGAGCCATCAGCGGTCAGGGTCTGCAGGTATTCGGCAACCGTGGTCTTGCCGGTGCGGTCGATTTCCTGGCGGGTTACTACCTGCACCGGCGACGGCGTTTCAGTGTTGGTGCGCGGAATGTTCGAACCGGTGACCGTGATGCGGTCCAAGTTGGTGGCCTTGTCCTGCGCGAAGGCGGAGGTGGAAGCCGCGGCGCCAACCAGCAACAGGGTGCTGCCGGTAAGGATATGGGTGATGGACGATGCCAGAGTGCTGCTGCGGCGGCTGGCGGGCCGTTGGATCAGGTGTTTCACAGCTTCTCTCCTAACTGGAAAACCGTAGCGTTGAGGGCTGTCTCCGGAAGATTCCGGGACGGATCAATCTAGGTTTCCGGTAGGTGACGAAGTCGTGAATTTTTGCTTAATCGGTAACGGTTGATCCGGTTCCGTCCGTTGGCACGTGCAGGGAAGCGCCGGCCCGGCAGGTGCCCGGGCCGGCGATCACTTCACTCCGGCAGCGAGAACTGCACCGGCACCATGCCGATTGCCGGTACCGCCACGCCATCACGCTGGGCCGGCTCGAAGCGCCAGTGCCGGAGCACCTGCAGGCGCGCGGCCTGGTCCAGGCTGCGCGAACCGCTGCTGCGCTCGATGCTGACCCCCGTCGGCTGCCCGCGGGTGTCCACCTCTACCCGCAACAGCACAGTGCCCTGTTCGCGGTTGCGCAATGCCGCCAGCGGATAGGCCGGCGGCGGGGCGCTGCGGTACTGCAGCTGGGCACCGGCCAGTGGTGCGGAGGTATCGATGCTCGGTGCAAGCTGGGGCGGGGCCGGTTCGGCGGCCGGCAGCGCGATGCCCTGGGCTTCTTCCACGGTTGCGGTAGGAGCTGGAAGCGGCGGCGCGGCCGGCTGCGTCTGTGGCTTCGGTACGACCCGGGCGACCTCCCTGGGCTGTTCCAGCACCGGGGGCGGCGGCGTTGGCGGGATCTTCTCGATCAGCCTGACCGTGGTCTTTTCACGCGGGGCCTGCACGGCCTGGTAGGTCGCAGGGATGAGCAGCAACAGGAAGGCCAGCAGGTGCAGGGCGATCGCCGCGCTCCAGGCGGCAACGCGGGCGGGGTCGAAGTGCAGGGATGCAACGGGATACGTACGAACCATGGTCCACCTCCATGCCAGTGACGAAGTCCTCAACGCACCAGGGCCCGTGGCGGGGTTGCCGCACGCGGCTGGCAGTGCATCAGTAGCGCGCCCGGGCGGCCACTGCATAGAGGCAGGGGCACCCGTGTTGGGCTGGCCTTCAGCCACTGCCGTCGGAATGCACGAAAAAAGGCGGGTCCCCTGGGGAACCCGCCTCTGTCGGCAATGACCAACGGCTCAGCGACCCAGTTCGAACACCACGTCCAGGTTGACCGAGACGGTGGATTCACCCGGCGCGACCGGGGTGGCCTTGTCCATCGCCGCACCGGCCGCCATGGTGCGCATCATCGGCATCGGGCGGAAACCGCCATTGCTGTTCTCGGAGATGCTGACGATGCGGCGCACCTGCAGGCCCAGTGACTTGGCATAGGTCTGGGCGCGGGCTTGGGCCTTCTTCAGCGCAGCCAGGCGGGCTTCGTCATACACTGGTTCCGGCTGGTCGATCTCGAAGCTCGGGCCGTTGATCTGGTTGGCGCCCTGCGCGGCCAGCGCGTCCAGCACCTTGCCGAGCTTGGCGATGTCGCGCACCTTGAGGCTGACCGTGTTGCTGGCCTGGTAACCGGTGATCTTCGGCGCTTCGTTGTCGGCGTAGCGGTACTGCGGGTTGAGGCTGACGCCGCTGGTCTGCACGTCGCGCTCGGCGATGCCGGCGGCCTTGATCGCGGCCAGCACCTTGTCCATCTGCTGGGCGTTCTGGCGCATGGCGCTGTTGCCATCGGCAGCCTGGCTCACCACGCCGGCCGACAGCGTGGCCACGTCAGGCACGCGGGTGGCCTCGGCATTGGCCGAGATGTTCAGCAGCGTGCCCTCGGCCGGTGCGGCGATCGACGGCGAGGACGGAGCGGCATGGGCGGTCATCGAGGTTCCAAGGGCGAGGGACAGGGCGAGCAGCAGCGGGGTGGCAGTCAGGCGCATGGGATCTCCTTGTTGTGCCGTTGAGGGTGGTGTCGTAGCGATGAACGCGTTGTGAGTCCGTTCGGGGTTGAACGCGTTCCGGGACGGGTTGCCGACGATTCAGGTGGCGGCCTCAGGTTATGCTGTGCCGATGCTCTACCTAGCTTCCCGCTCCCCCCGACGCAACCAGCTGCTGGCCCGACTCGGACGCCCCTTCCAGGCATTGGATCTGGAGGTCGTCGAGCAGCGTGCGCCCGCTGAAAGCGCCGAACAGTACGTCTGCCGGGTCGCCGCCGACAAGGCGCGCGCCGGCCTGGCCCGGGTGCTGGCCAATGACCCGCAGGCGCGGGTGCTTGGTTCGGACACCGAGGTGGTGCTGCATGGCGAGGTGTTTGGAAAGCCCGCCGACGCTGCCGATGCCCGGGGGATGCTGGCGCGTCTTGCCGGGCGTACCCACCAGGTGATGACGGCCGTAGTGGTGGTCGGCGCGGACGGGCTGGACAGCGAACTGGTCATTTCCGAAGTGACCTTCGCCCCGATCGACGCTGCCGACATCGCCGCCTATGTCGCCACCGGCGAACCGCTGGACAAAGCCGGTGCCTACGCCATCCAGGGCGGGGCCGAGCGCTGGATCGAGCACCTGTCCGGCAGCTACTCCGGCGTCATGGGGCTGCCGTTGCTGCACACCGATCGTTTGCTGGCGCGCTGCGGCGTGCCGGCCCCCACCGCCGATGCCGCCAGGGAGGCTGCAGATGTCTGAGGAAATCCTGGTCAACGTGACCCCGCGCGAGACCCGGGTCGCGGTGATCGAAAATGGCATGCTGCAGGAACTGCACATCGAGCGTGGCTGGCGCCGGGGTGTGGTCGGCAACATCTACAAGGGCAAGGTGCAGCGGGTCATGCCCGGCATGCAGGCCGCCTTCGTCGAAGTCGGGCTGGAGCGCGCCGCGTTCCTGCACGCCAATGACGTGGTGCGGCCGGCGCCGGTGGCCAGTGCCGATACCGAGAACACCACCCTGCCGCCGCCGGCCAGCGTGCCGATTGTCGAGCTGCTGCGTGACGGCCAGGACATCGTCGTGCAGGTGGTGAAGGACCCGATCGGCACCAAGGGCGCGCGCCTGACCACGCAGATCAGCATTCCCTCGCGCTACATGGTGCTGCTGCCGCAGTCCAAGGTGGTGGGCGTGTCGGCGCGCATCGAGGACGAAGCCGAGCGCGCCCGCCTGAAGGCGCTGGTGACCGAGCTGTCGGCGCAGCACGGCGGCTACGGCTACATCGTGCGCACCAACGCCGAAGGCCAGCCGGCCGAGGCCATCGCCGAGGACATCGCCTACCTGTCGCGCGTGTGGAACGTGGTCGAGCGCCGTGGCCGCGAAGCGCCCTCGTGCAGCATCATCTATGAAGACCTGAGCCTGCCGCTGCGTTCGGTGCGCGACCTGATCCGCAAGGATGTGGACAAGGTGAAGGTGGACTCGAAGGAGACCTTCGGCCAGCTGCAGGCCTTCGTCGCCAAGTACATGCCGGTGCTGGCCGAGAAGCTGGAGCTGTATTCCGGCGATCGCCCGATCTTCGACATGTTCGGGGTGGAGGACGAGATCGGCCGCGCGCTGGACAAGCAGGTGCCGCTCAAATCCGGCGGTTACCTGGTGATCGACCAGACCGAGGCGATGACCACCATCGACGTCAACACCGGTTCGTTCCTCGGCCAGCGCAACCTGGAAGAAACGGTGTTCCGCACCAACCTGGAGGCTGCGCAGGCGGTGGCGCGGCAGCTGCGGCTGCGCAACCTGGGCGGCATCATCATCATCGACTTCATCGACATGGATGATGCCGAGCACCGCCGCCAGGTGCTGCGCACGCTGGAAAAGGCGCTGGCGCGCGACCATGCCAAGACAACAGTCTATGACTTCTCGCCGCTGGGCCTGGTGGAGATGACCCGCAAGCGCACGGTGGAAAGCCTGGAGCGCCAGCTGTCGGAAACCTGCCCGCAGTGCAGCGGCCGCGGCAGCATCAAGACCACCGAGACGGTGACCTACGAGATCTTCCGCGAGATCACCCGCGCGGTGCGCCAGTTCGACGCCGCGCGCCTGCTGGTGATCGCCTCGACCAAGGTGGTCGCGCGCATCACCGACGAGGAATCGGCGGCGGTGGCCGAGCTGGAGGAATTCCTCGGCAAGAGCATCCGCTTCCAGGCGGACGAGCAGTACCTGCAGGAGCAGTTCGATGTCGTTCTGCTCTGATCCTCGCCGGCTGCAGGCCGGCGGTGGCCGATGAGCGCGCCGCCGCGCCTGCGACTGCGAAGGATCCGCCGTCATTTCATTGCCGCCTGTGCGGTGGGCCTGGTCGGGCTGGCACTGCTGGTGGGCACGCTCAGCCAGCTGCTGCCGCTGGCCGAGCGCCACCCCGACAGGATTGCGGCCTGGCTGAGCGAACGTGCCGGCCAGCCGGTGCGTTTCGACCAGCTGCAGACGGCCTGGACCCGTCGTGGCCCGTTGCTGCAGCTCAAAGGCCTGCGTATCGGCGCGGGCCGCGGCCTGGCCATTGGCGAGGCCGAGGTGCTGGTATCGATGTACAGCGGCCTGTTGCCTGGCCGTTCGCTGACCGAGTTGCGCCTGCGTGGGCTGGCGCTGGACCTGCAGCAGGATGCAAGCGGTCGCTGGTCGGTGCGTGGGCTGCCACAGTCCGCCAACGGTGGAGATCCGCTGGATGCGCTGCGCCGGCTGGGCGAGCTGCAGGTGATCGGGGGGCGCCTGGGCGTGCACTCGCCGACGTTGGGCATCGACACCACGCTGCCGCGCATCGACCTGCGCCTGCGGGTCAATGGCGATCGCCTGCGCGTGGGCGTGCGCGCCTGGGCCCAGGCCGAAGCGCTGCCATTGACTGCGGTGCTGGATGTGGACCGCACGCGTGGCAACGGCGAGGCCTGGCTGGGCGCCGATCCGGTCGATTTCCATGCCTGGTCTCCGCTGTTGGCGGCCGGCGGTGTGCGCCTGCGCGAGGGCAAGGGCGAACTCAACCTGTGGTTGACCCTGCGCGATTTCGTGCCGGTGGCGGTGACCACGGATTCGGACCTGCGCGACGTGCGCATCGATGGCGCACCGATACCCGGCATGGCGGCGCCGCAGCTGCAGCTGCAGCGACTGCAGGCCCGCCTGCGCTGGCAGCGCCAGGCCGAGGGCTGGGCGCTGCAGGTACCGCGGCTGCGGCTGAAGAATGAAGACGGCGAGCAGCGCCTCGATGGCCTGCAGCTGCAGGTCGGCAATCAGCTGCGGGTGCGTTCCGGTGAAGTGCAGGCCGGCATCGCGCTGCGTGCGCTGGCCCTGAGCGATCGCCTTGAGCCGGGCCTGCGTCGCTGGCTGTTCCTGTCCAGGCCGCAGCTGGACGTGCGCGCGTTGCAGCTGGCCGGCGAACGCGATGGCCCATTGTGGGCGCAGGGTGAACTGCAGTCGCTGGGCTTTGCCAGCGTCGGCAATTCACCGGGGCTGCGCGGCCTTGGCGGGCGTTTCGAAGGCGATGCCAACGGCTTCAGCCTGCAGCTGCAGCCGCAACGGCAGCTGCAGTTCGATTGGCCCACCGGCTTCGGCGTGCGCCACGACCTGCAGCTGGCCGGGCAGATCGTGGGGTGGCGCGATGAAGGCGGTGGCTGGCGCATCGGCACTGCCGCGATGCGCGTGGAAGGCACCGACTATGCGGCCGACGTGCGTGGCGGTGTGTGGTTCCAGGGCGACGGTACGCGGCCGTGGCTGCAGCTGGCGGCCAAGCTGGACGACGTGCCGATGACGGCGGCCAAGCGCTTCTGGATCCACTCCAAGATGAGCAAGGGCGCCACCGACTGGCTGGACATGGCACTGGCCGGCGGCCAGGTACGCGGCGGCGTCGGCCTGGTCACCGGTGACCTGGACGACTGGCCGTTCGACAACAACGATGGCCGCTTCGAGGCCACCGGCCACATCACCAATGGCGACATCCGTTTCCAGCATGATTGGCCGCTGATGAGCCAGGTCGATGCCGATATCGCCTTCATCGGCCCCGGCTTCGACATGCATGGGCGCGGCGACCTGGCCGGCGTGGCGGTGCAGAAGTTCGAGGCGGGCATCCAGGATTTCGGGCAGCAGCCGCTGTACGTGCGCGCCGATGCACAGAGCGAGGCCGGCAGACTGCTGGCCATGCTGCGGCAGAGCCCGCTGCACAAGGACTATGGCGATACCCTGGACAACCTCACCGCGGCGGGCCCGGCGCATGTGACCTTCGATCTGCTGCAACCGCTGCACCACGATGAAGGCGGTGGCCATCTGCAGGGGACGGTCGACCTGGCCGGCGTGAAGCTGGTCGACAAGCGTTTCCAGCTCGCCTTCGACAACATGCACGGGCAGGCGCGCTACAGCAATGGCGGTTTCGATGCCGAGGAACTGTCGGTGCGCCACCTCGGCCAGGACGGCCGCCTGAGCCTGCGTGCTGGTGGCTACGTGCACGACAGCAGACTGGCCTTCGAATCGAAGCTGTCGGCCACGCTTGACGCCGGCGTGCTGATCGACCGCGCACCGGAGATGGCCTGGCTCAAGCCCTACATCACCGGGACCTCGCCGTGGACCATCGCGGTCAACCTGCCCAAGGTGGCGCCAGGTGCTCCTGCGCCGCCCAGCGAGCTGCGCTTGAGCTCCGATCTGGTCGGCACCCGGCTGGATCTGCCGGCGCCGCTGGACAAACCGGCTGCCGAGCCGCTGGCGACGAGCGTGGCCGCACAGCTGCCGATGGGTGCCGGCCGCATCGATGTGGCGTTCGGCCAGCGCCTGGCGCTGGCCGCGCGCAGCCACAACAACCAGACCGGCGTGCAGGTGACGCTGGGCAGCGACCATGTCGATCGCGAGCCGCCGCCCAGCGGATTGACCGTCAACGGCCGCAGCCCGACCCTGGACGCATTGGAGTGGATCGGCCTGGCGCGGGGCGGCAGCGATGACAACACGATGCCGCTGCGTGCGGTGGACGTGCAGGTCGGTCAATTGAAGCTGATCGGTGGCGTTTTCGAGCAGACCCGGTTGCAGCTGCGTCCGGGCCCGCAGGCGCTGGACGTGCGCCTGGCGGGCCCGTCGCTGGCCGGGCGCCTGACTGTCCCCAATGCTGACGGCGGCACCATCAGCGGCCAGCTCGACCGTGTGCACTGGCAATCGCTGCCGGCAGCTCCGGATGCACCGGCCGCACCGGCCCGGGTCCAGGCCGGCGCCAACGATATGGACCCGGCCAAGCTGCCGCCGTTCGCGCTGGACATCGCCGACCTCAAGTTCGGCAAGGTGGTGCTGGGCCAGGCGGTGCTGCGCACACGACCGTTGGCCAATGGCCTGAACGTGGACGAGCTGCGCTTCCGCGCGCCGGACCAGGAGATCGACATCAGCGGTCGCTGGCTGGGCCGTGCCGGCGGAGCCCGCACCGAGCTGACCGCCCAGGTGCGCAGCGAGGATCTGGGCGGACTGATGCAGAACCTGGACTACGGCGGCCAGCTGCGTGGTGGCTCCGGCCAGGCCCAGCTGCAGGCCACCTGGAGCGGGGGGCCGTCGGACTTCCAGCTGGGCAACCTGCAGGGCCGCCTGGACCTGCACGCACGCAACGGCCAGCTGCTGGAGCTGGAGCCGGGTGCTGGCCGCGTGCTGGGCCTGCTCAGCGTGACCCAGCTGCCGCGGCGCCTGATGTTCGACTTCCGCGACTTCTTCTCCAAGGGCTTCGCGTTCAACCAGATCGACGGCGGCATGCAGTTCGGCCAAGGCATGGCGCGCACCGACAAGGTGCTGATCGAAGGCCCGGCAGCCAACATCACCATCCGCGGCCAGGCCGACCTGCGCAACCAGCAGTTCGACCAGACCATCGACGTCAACCCGCGTGCCGGCAATCTGCTGACCGTGGTGGGGGCAGTGGCCGGTGGCCCGGTGGGAGCGGCGTTGGGCGCGGCCACCAATGCGGTATTGTCCAAGCCGTTGGGCGAGATTGGCGCCCGTACCTACAAGGTGACCGGTCCATGGAAGGAGCCCAAGGTGGAAGTGATCGAACGCAGCCGCGACAAGGCTACCCCCCCCGCGCCGGCACCGGCGCCGGCCATTCCACCGACCGTTACCGGCCTGCCGCGCCCACGGTGAGCGCGGCCTTCCTGTTCACGGGGCTTGCCTGAGCGCCCCCGCATCCCCAGATCGAGAACCATGACTGACATCGCCCTGACGCTTGCCCAAGACCGCCTGCTGCGCCCCGGCGGCCTGGATACCGCTGGCCTGGAGCGCACCTTCGGCCAGTTGCTTGGCCCCGGTGTGGACTTCGGTGATCTTTACTTCCAGCATGCCCGCCGCGAGAGCTGGAGCGTGGAAGACGGCATCGTCAAGGATGGCGCCCATTCCATCGAACAGGGCGTGGGCGTGCGGGCAATTTCCGGCGAAAAGACCGGCTTCGCCTATTCCGATGACATCCACGCCGACGCGCTGCTGGCGGCGGCGCAGTCGGCACGTGCGATCTCACGCGAAGGCGGCGCCCAATCCGGGCGATCGCTGCTGCGTGGCAACGCGCGCGCGCTGTACCCGGCGCTGGACCCGATCGATGGTATCGGCAACGAGGCCAAGGTCGAGGTGCTCAAGCGCCTGGATGGCTACCTGCGTGCCGCCGACCCGCGCGTGAAGCAGGTGATGGTGAGCCTGTCCGGCGGCGTCGACACGGTGCTGATCGCACGCAGCGACGGTGTGCTGGGTGCTGATGTGCGGCCGCTGGTGCGCCTGAACGTACAGGTGATCGTCGAGCACCACGGTCGCCGCGAGTCCGGCTATGCAGGCGGCGGTGGCCGCTACGGGTATGAAGAACTGTTTGCGGACGGGCGCCCCGAGGCCTTCGCCCGCGAGGCGCTGCGCCAGGCGCTGGTGAACCTGGACGCCGTTCCGGCTCCGGCCGGGGTGATGCCGGTGGTGCTCGGTCCGGGCTGGCCGGGCGTGCTGCTGCATGAAGCGGTTGGCCACGGGTTGGAAGGCGACTTCAACCGCAAGGGCACCAGCGTCTACGCGGGCCGCATCGGTGAGCGCGTTGCCGCCCCGGGCGTGACCATCGTCGATGACGGCACGCTGGACGGACGCCGCGGTTCGTTGAACATCGACGACGAGGGCCATCCCAGCCAGTGCACCACGCTGATCGAGGACGGCATCCTGGTCGGCTACATGCAGGACAGCCTCAATGCGCGCCTGATGGGCGTGGCGCCTACCGGCAATGGCCGCCGCGAATCATTCGCGCACATGACCATGCCGCGCATGACCAACACCTACATGCGTGCCGGCCAGCACGACCCGCAGGAGATGATCCGTTCGGTGAAGAAGGGCCTGTACGCGGTCAACTTCGGCGGCGGCCAGGTCGACATCACCAGCGGCAAGTACGTGTTCTCGGCGACCGAGGCCTACCTGATCGAGGATGGCCGCGTCACCACGCCGGTGAAGGGCGCGACCCTGATCGGGAACGGTCCGGAAACCATGCAGAAGGTGCGCATGGTCGGCAATGACCTGGCCTTGGACGAGGGCGTGGGCGTCTGCGGCAAGGATGGGCAGAGCGTGCCCGTGGGTGTCGGCCAGCCCTCGCTGCTGATCGAGGGCATCACCGTCGGCGGTACCCAGGCCTGAGCCGGGCGATGGCCAGCGCCACCGCCCCGACCGGCGCGGACTCAGTCCTCGTCGGCTTCGTCGGTCTCGACGTGGCCGGCGTCTTCGTCGCCCGCCGTCTTCAGGCCCAGCGCGGCCGGCAGCATCAGGCCGCGCAGCACCTGGAAAATCTCACGGTAGGCGCGCGGCGGCTTGTTCCTGGCCTTTTCGGCCTGCGCGTTGCGCACCAGCGTGCGCAGCTGCTGGCGATCGGCCTGCGGATAATCGTCGAGAAGGGCCGCCAGTGCCTTGTCACCCTCGGCCAACAGGCGGTCGCGCCAGTCCTCAACGCGATGCATCATTGCCACTTCGCGGCGGCCGGTCTCGCTGTTGGCGTCCAGCGCGTCGCGGATCGCATCCAGCGTGGCCTCTTCTTCGCGCCGCATGTGCTTGGCCAGGAACGCCAGCTGGCGCTTGTGGGCGATGTGGGCGGTGATGCGCTTGCACTCGGCGATATGCGGCAGCAGGTCTTCCGGGATCGGCAGGCGCGCCAGCTGGGCCGGGGTCAACGACACCAGCTTCTCGCCCAGGGCCAGGACGTCGAGCGCGTCGCGCCGGTTCTGGCTGCGGCTCTTGTCGTGGAATTCACCGGTTTCTTCGTCGCGTCCGCGCATCGTCCATACCTGATTTCAAAAAAGTCGCCCGGCGTGATGCCGGGCCCAACCCGTACAGGATAAAGCATTGAACGTGATCGCCCCTGAAGTGGTCGTCGGCGACGACAGCGCGGCCCGGCTGGAACGGCTGGCCGACCTCTCCCAGCAGCTGCTCGACCGTGCCCGCTCGCTGGGCGCCAGCCAGGCCGAGGTCAGCTGCAGCGAGGATCGTGGCCTGGAGGTCAATGTCCGCCTTGGCGAGGTTGAGACCGTGCAGTCCACCCGTGACCGCGGTATCGCCGTCACCGTCTATTTCGGGCAACGCAAGGGCAGTGCCAGCACTGGCGACCTGAACGAGGCCAGCCTTGCCGCCACGGTCGAACAGGCCTGTGCGATCGCCCGGCATACCGAAGATGACCCGGCTGCCGGCTTGGCCGAGGCCGCGTTGATGGCCACCGACTTCCCGGATCTGGATGCCTGGCACCCGTGGGCGCTGCAGGCCGACGAGGCGGTGGACCTGGCCCTGGCCTGTGAGAACGCAGGCCGCGAGGCCGATGCGCAGATCCGCAATTCCGACGGCGCTTCGGTGTCAAGCATGCAGAGCCTGTCGGTCTATGCCAATTCGCATGGTTTCATCGGCCGTGAGCGCGGCACCCATCATTCGGTGGGCTGTGCGCTGATTGCCGGCCAAGGAGATGGCATGCAGCGCGATGGCTGGTACACCAGTGCGCTGGCCCGCGAGGATCTGGAGGAGGTGGGCCTGGTCGGTCGTCGTGCTGCCGAGCGCACCGTCGCCCGCCTGCAGCCTCGCTCGATGGCCACCGGCAGCATGCCGGTGTTGTTCGCCCCGGAAGTGGCGCGCAGCCTGGTCGGCCACCTGTTGTCGGCGGTGTCTGGCGGTGCCCTGTACCGCCAGGCCAGCTTCCTGCTGGACAGCGTCGGCCTGCAGTTGTTCCCCGGCTGGATGCAGATCGAGGAACTGCCGCACCTGCGCCGTGGCCTGCGTTCGGCCGCCTTCGATGGCGATGGCGTGGCCACCCGAGCTTCGGCGCTGGTCCGTGACGGCGTCCTGCAGCGCTACGTGCTGGGCAGCTACTCGGCACGCAAGCTGGGCCTGCAGACCACCGCCAATGCCGGTGGCGTGCACAACCTGCAGTTGGCCGCCAATGCTGGCGCGCTGCAGGACATCACCCGGCAGATGGGCAATGGCCTGCTGGTGACCGAGCTGATGGGGCAGGGCGTCAACGGGGTGACCGGCGACTATTCGCGGGGCGCCGGTGGCTTCCGGGTCGAGAATGGCGAGATCCAGTACCCGGTGGATGGCATCACCATCGCCGGCAACCTGCGCGAGATGTTCAGCAGCATCGAAGCGGTGGGCAGCGATGTTGACCCGCGCTCGCACATCCGCACCGGCTCGATCCTGGTGGGGCGGATGACCATTGCCGGTAATGATTGATGGCGTCGATGGCGTAAGCTATGCCCGCCTGACGCAGCCAGCTTGGTGCTGGTGGGTCAAGACCACCCAATGAAAAGGAGTTTTGTCGTGAGCGAATTCGATAACGTCCCGCCGCCGCCGGCGACCACCGAGGCCCCGGCCGACCAGCGCACCATGGCGCTGGCTGCGCACCTGCTGGGCATCTTCACCGGCTTCATCGGCGCGCTGATCATCTGGCTGATCAACAAGGATGATGCGGGCAAGGCCTTTGTGACCGACCAGGCCAAGGAAGCGCTGAACTTCCAGATCACCGTGGCCATCGCCATGGTCATCTGCATGATCCTGACCATCGTCGTCATCGGCGCGATCCTGATGCCGATCGTTGGTCTGGTCAGCCTGGTGTTCTGCATCATTGCCGCCGTCAAGGCCAACAACGGCGAGGCGTACCGCTACCCGTTCGCGCTGCGCCTGATCAAGTAAGTTCGTCCGCACGCGGATACATGCAACGCCCGGCATTGCCGGGCGTTGTTGTTTGGCGCTCGTGCCGGGCCAAGCGCGGTGAGCGCAGTGCGGCAGCGTCGCCGCCAGCAATCAGTGATTGCGCTCCACCGCCAGCGTTGCCAGCGCGCGCAGCGGATCGGCTTCCTCGCCATGGCCGGCCAGGGTTGCCTGCATGCGCGCTGCCAGTTCGCGCAGCTGTGCCTTGGCGCCGTCCATGCCCAGCAGCGCCGGGAAGGTGCTCTTTTCCTGTGCCTGGTCCTTGCCGGCGGTCTTGCCCAGTTGTTCAGAACTGGCTTCCACATCCAGGATGTCATCACGGACCTGGAAGGCCAGGCCGAGTGCATCGGCGAAACTGTCGAGCTGGGCCAGCTGCGGTTCGTGGGCCTGGCCGCACAGCGCACCCATGCGCACCGCCGCGCGGATCAGGGCGCCGGTCTTCAGCGCATGCATGCGGGTCAATGCCGCCAGCGTCTGTTGCTGGCCGGTGGCATCGATGTCCAGCGCCTGGCCGCCGCACATGCCGGAGGCACCGGACGCGTGGGCCAGGGTCTGCAGGCAGGCCACGCGCAGCGTGGCCGTCAGCGGCGCATCGGCCAGCAGGCCAAAGGCACGGGTCTGCAGGGCGTCACCGGCGAGGATCGCGGTAGCTTCGTCGAAGGCGATGTGGGTGGTCGGCTTGCCGCGGCGCAGGGCATCGTCGTCCATCGCCGGCAGGTCGTCATGCACCAGCGAATAGGCGTGGATCAGCTCGACGGACATCGCGGCCGCGTCCAGGTGCTCCAGTTGCGCGCCGAACAGGTGGCCACTGGCGTACACCAGCAGCGGCCGCATGCGCTTGCCGCCACCCAGCACCGAGTAGCGCATCGCCTGGTGCAGGCGCTGCGGGGCCTCGGCGGGCGAGGGCAGGGCGGCGTCGAGCTGGCTCTCGATGCGGTCGCGCCAGCGCGCGAACAGGGCTTCAGCCGTCATGGCTGGGCGGATCGAACGGCTCGGATGCTTCCGGCTGCGCCGGATCGCTGAGCAGGCGCACGCGCAATTCGGCCTGCTCCAGCGCCTGCTGGCACTGACGGTACAGACCGACGCCGCGTTCGTAAGCACTGAGCGAGGCTTCGAGGCTCAGCTCGCCGGTTTCCATCTGCTCCACCAGCTGCTCCAGCGATTCGAGCGACTGCTCGAACTGGGCGACCGGGGAGGCGTTTTCGGGGGACTTCTTGGCCATGCGGCAAGTGTGGACGGGCTGCGCGCGGGGGTCAATTCACCAGCCGCCGGGACGCCACTGCAGCTGCGCGTCGTGGGCCTGCAACCAGGCCTGCAGGGGAGCTGCGATGACCACGTCGGCGGCGGCAAGCAGCTGCGCTCCATCGAAGACCAGCGGCAGCTGCGCGCGGCGCCACGGGGCAAGACGCTCACGTTGCAGGCAGTCCTTCAGCGCGTGCGAATGCTTGCGGCCAGGTAGCAGGATGCGCTCACCGCCCGCGCGCGCACGTACCTGCAATGGGCGTTCGAAGGCCGGGGCGCCCTGCAGGCGCAGTTGTCCGCCATCGGGCAGCGCCAGCGGCACGCGTCCGTCCCATTCGGCCTGCCACGCGGGGGGGAGCGCAGGTAGCCGGGCTGGCAGCAGGTAGGCGTGGTCGCGCCATTGCTGGATCGCGTGATCGTGCCAGCGCACACGGGCCTGGCGATCGTTGCCGGCCGGCAGCAGTTCGTCCAGGCCCTGCTGCAGCACCGTGGCCGGCAGTGGGGCGGCACCATGGCCGATCACCCAGGCGCGCAGCACGCGCGCGGCGCGTCCCGGTGACACCTGACGCAGTAACTGCAGCGACAGCACGCGTGGAGCGACTTCCAGGTGTGTGATCAGCTCGGCGTCTTCTTCATCCAGCAGTTCGCGGGTCTGCCGGCAATGCAGGACGCTGCCGGCCAACGCGGCGGCGGCGTGCGGCCAGCGCTGGCGCAACAGTGGCAGTACCTGCAGGCGCAGGAAGTTGCGATCGGCGTGGTCTTCGGCGTTGCTGGGATCCTCGATCCAACGCAGCGCGTGTTGCCGGGCATAGTCGAGCAGTGCGGTGCGCGGTGCATGCAGCAAGGGACGCCACAGGCGGTGCGTACCGAGCTGACTGTCATCGGCCATCGCGGCAAGGCCATCGACACCGGAGCCGCGCAGCGCGCGGAGCAGGAAGGTCTCGGCCTGATCGTCCTGGTGCTGTGCCAGCGCCAGTGTTTCGCCTTCGCGCAGTTCAGCAGTGAACGCTGCACGTCGTGCTTCGCGCGCTGCGCCTTCGAGGCCCAGGCCTGTGGTTTTGTCGATCTGTACGTGGCGCACGGCCAGCTTGATGCCCAGTGCTGCGCACTGCTGCTGGCAATGCCGTACCCAGTCGTCGGCTGCTGGTTGCAGGCCGTGGTGTACGTGCACCGCACGCAGCGCCGTGCCGGAAGCCTGGGCGCAGCGCCACAGCCAGTGCAGCAGCACGGTGGAGTCGACACCACCGCTGTAGCCCACCAGCAGCGGCGAATCCAGCGGAACGAGGGCAGGGAAGGCGGTCACGGCGGCAAGTATAGGGTTGCTCGGCAGGGCTGCGCCCTGCACCCGCTACAATCCAGAGCAACGGCAACGGCAACGGCAACAGCAACAGCAACAGCAACAGCAACAGCAGAAGCTGGTTTCCTGAGGGTAGGCGGGGTAGGTCCGGTTGCGGGG
>NZ_JAOBZT010000074.1:0-19669 GCF_029839005.1 Stenotrophomonas sp. GD03958
GCGCGCCGATTGCCGATGTGAGCGAACGCCAGCAGCGCGCCACCACTGGCTGTCGCCACGCCATGCCAGAGCAGCGATTCCTTCAGCGGCAGATACAGAGAGGCCGACAGCAGCAGGATGGCGCCGGCGCAGGCCAGCCGCAGGGGCTGCCAGCGCCCGTGCCGGTGCACCCCGGCCGAGGTGCTCGCCAAGGCCAGCGAGGAGGCCAGCAGCGCGAACAGCCACTCCCAGCGCGACATCATCAGCAGCAATGTCATCGCGCCATGGCCGGGATGCTGGAACGAGCGCAGCGCCATCATCGCTGCCGGCACGAAGGCCAGCAGCAGGGGCAGGGCGATGCAGTGGGCGGCGCAGGCCAGGGACAGCCAGGCACCGGCAAGATCGAAGCGGGGGTGCCAGCGTGCCGAAGTTGGCGGCTGGGCCAGGGCCCTTGCGGGCGTCGTGGGGATATGGTCCATAATGTTACATAGTAACAATTGGAGACTCCCCCATGAAGCTTCCTGCTCTTCTATTCCTGCTGCTGGCTGCCAGCGCCGCACAGGCCCATGACGTCCGCCAGTTGGGTGCGCATGTGCACGGCCAGGCCACCGTCGATGTTGCGCTTGACCAGCAGACGCTGGAGTTCGCCCTGCAGGCCCCCGGCATCGGCATGCTCGATTTCGAGCGGCCGCCGGCCGATGCGGCAGAGCAGGCTGCGCTGGCGCGAGCGACTGCGCTGTTGAAGGGGGGCAGCTGGGTCACCCTGCCTACCGCGGCGGGCTGCCGCCTTTCCGGCAACGATGCCAAGGCCGAGGGCTTCGATGCGTCGGCTGCCGCGCCGCCGCCAGGCCAGCACCGGCACGCCGGGTTCAGCGCAACGCTGCAGTACCACTGCGCCAGGCCGGCCGAGCTGCGGGCCATGGTCGTGCGCCTGCCCGCACTGTTCCCGGGCCTGCACGAAGTGATCGTCAACAGCGCCACCGGACGTGGCCAGAACCGCAGCGTGTTGACTGCGGACAATCTGCGCGTGGTGCTGGCACCGTGAGCCTGCAACCGGTGATCGCGCTGGATGGCGTGCAGTTCGGCTATGGCCGGCGCCTGGTGCTGGATGTGCCGCGGCTGTGGATCGAGCAGGGCAGCAGTGTGCTGCTGCGCGGAATCAGCGGTGGCGGGAAGAGCACGCTGCTGGGCCTGCTGGCGGGCGTGTTGCTGCCCGGCAAGGGCAGCGTCGAGGTCGCCGGCCACGCGCTGCAGGCGATGCGCGGCGCCGCGCGCGACCGCTTCCGCGCCGATCACCTGGGTGTGATCTTCCAGCAGTTCAACCTGCTGCCGTTTCTGAGCGTGCGCGACAACATCGCGCTGGGCCTGCGCTTCTCCCGCGTGCGCAGCGCGCGCATCAGCGGCCCGGTGGATGCCGAGATCGCCCGCCTGCTGCAGGCCCTGCAGCTGGACCCGGCGCTGATGCAGCGGCGCGCAGGCACACTCAGCGTTGGCCAGCAGCAGCGCGTGGCGGCGGCACGCGCCCTGATCGGCCGCCCGGCGTTGCTGCTGGCAGATGAGCCAACCTCGGCGCTCGATCGCGACGCGGCCACCGCGTTCCTGCAGCTGATGTCTGCGCAGTGCCAGGCGGCCGGCACCACGGTGCTGGTGGTCAGCCATGACGACAGCCTGGAGCGGTTGTTCGACCGCACGATTGCCCTGTCTCAGATCAACCAGGCAGGTGCCGGCCATGCTTGAGCTTGCCTGGGCCAGCCTGCGCAGCCGTGCGTTGAGCGTGGGCCTGACCGTGCTGGTCATCACCCTCAGCGTGGTGCTGCTGCTGGGCGTCGAGCGTGTACGCACGCAGGCGCACGAGGGGTTTGCCAGCACCGTATCGGGCACCGATCTGATCGTCGGTGCGCGTTCGGGACCGGTGAACCTGCTGCTGTATTCGGTGTTCCATATCGGCGACCCGACCAACAACGTGTCCTGGCAGTCCTACCAGGAGCTGTCCGCATTGCCGCAGGTGAAGTGGTCGGTGCCGTTGTCGCTGGGCGATTCCTGGCGCGGCTACCGGGTAGTGGGTACCACTGGCGGCTACTTTGAACACTATCGTTATGGTTCCGGCCACGCGCTGGCCTTTGCACAGGGGCGGCCCTTCGATGATCTGTATGACGCGGTGATCGGCGCGGAGGTGGCTCGCGCGCAGAAGGTCGGCCTCGGCGACGAGATCGTGCTGGCGCACGGCACCGGCGCGGTCACGCTGGCCACGCATGCCGACAAGCCGTTCCGCGTTGCCGGCATCCTGCAGCGCACCGGCACGCCGGTGGATTCGTCGCTGCTGGTCTCGCTGCCGGCCATCGAGGCGATCCATGTTGACTGGCGATCGGGCGTGCAGCTGCGCAGCCAGAGCGTCAGCGCCGAGCAGGCGCGCCACCTGGACCTGACCCCGACCAGCATCACCGCCTTCATGCTCGGCCTGAACTCGCGCATCTCCACGTTCTCGGTACAGCGCAGGATCAACGAGTATCCGGACGAGGCGATGCTGGCGATCCTGCCCGGCGTGACCCTACAGCAGCTGTGGCAGTCGCTGGGCACCGCCGAGCGAGCCCTGCAGCTGATCAGTGCAATGGTGGTGCTGCTGGGCATGGTCTCGCTGGTGGCGCTGCTGGTCTCCACCCTGCAGGAGCGGCGGCGCGAGATGGCCATCCTGCGTGCCACCGGTGCGCGACCGGGCTACATCGCTGGCCTGCTCGTGGTGGAGGCGGTGGCGACCAGTGCGGTGGCCTGCGTGCTGGCCCTGTCGCTGCTGGTGGTCGCCAGCATTGCCGGGCGCGGCTGGGTACTGGCCACCTTCGGTCTGTCGATCACCCATGTCTGGCCGGATGGCCGTGAACTGGCATGGGCTGCGGGCGTGCTGCTGATCAGCGCCGTAGCCGGGCTGGTCCCGGCGTTGCTCGCTTACCGGCGCACCTTGGCCGATGGCCTTTCACCGGGAGGCTGAGCATGCGATGGATGCGGGTAGTGGCAATGGTGCTGGCGCTGGCCGCCTGTGAGCGGCCGGTGGATACCGGCGTACAGGCCCTGCCACCCTCGCCGGTCGTCGACCGCGATGACCCTGCAGGCGCTGTGGAGCAGGAGCTGGACTGGTTGCAGATGATGCCCAAGGACGAGCTGGCCGCGCTGGAGCGGGGCGAGGGCCCAGAGGTCGAGCACAACGGCAACCGGCGCATGCCGCAGTTCGGTACCTTCCGCACGGTGGACACGGTGCTGCAGCGACCGGTGCGCCTGCCGGGCTACGTGGTACCACTGGCCAACGCGCAGAACGGGCGGCTGACCGAATTCCTGTTCGTGCCGTACTACGGCGCCTGCATCCACGTGCCACCACCGCCGCCGAACCAGATCGTACACGTGGTGCTGCCGCGCCCGATCGACATGCCTGACATGTATTCGCCGTTCTTCCTGGCCGGCACCCTGCGTGCCGAACGGTTGGACGACGATCTGGCCGGTTCGGCCTACACCATGCGTGACGCACAGCTGAGGCCGTATGAACCGTAGTCACCTGTTGCTGGCGTTGGGATGCCTGTGGTTGGCGGGCTGTACCGCGCCGGGCGGCGATGCCGTGGTGGTCACGCCGCAGGACAAACCGGCGCCCTCCGCCACGGCCGAAGCCCCCATCGACCGTTGGGACGCGTTGCGACCCGACGAAGTGACCTACCAGCGCCCGCCGCCGCAGATCGGCCCGTCGCGCAATGGCATGGACGGCGTGGGTGGCCTGATCGACGACACCGGCTCGGGCACGCCACCGGGGCTGGAGATCGACCATTCCAGCCCGGATCGTGCCAAGCAGTTCGGCTCTTCGCGGGTGGTCGATGCTGTCGATGGTCGCGCGGCGGATCTGGATGGCTACGTGGTACCGCTCGGTACCAACGATGCAGGATTGGTGGATGAACTGCTGTTCGTGCCGTTCTACGGCGCGTGCATCCACGTGCCGCCACCACCACCGAACCAGATCATCCACGTGACCCTGGCGACACCGATCGCGCTGGGCGATCTGTGGGATCCGTACCGGCTTGCCGGCCGCCTGCAGGTGAAGCGTTTTGACGCGGACATCGCCAGCGCGTCCTACGATGCCGCGGCAGCCACGCTGACGGCGATCCGCAACTGATGCGCAGGCGATGGATCATGGCTGCCGGGCTGATCGTGGGCGCGGTGGTGCTGCTGGTGTGGTGGCAGCGGCAGCGCGCACCCACCGCGCCGCCGGCGGTCGCGTTTCCGGCACCGGCGTCCGATGCCAGCCAGCGTATCGAACAGCGCCTGGGTGATGACCCCGCGTTTCGCAACGACGTGCTCTTCCTGCTCGCGGCAACATTGCGCGACCGCTGCCAGCCGGCGCAGGCGGGGCTGCTGGCGCGCATGGCCAATCGTGCATCGCTGCCGGTGCTGGCGGCAGTCAGCGCGGTGACCCAGCAGGACCTATCGCTGGACCGGCCGATCTACCAGTACATCCAGCATCGCGCCGACGCGACGCCGTGCGGGCAGACGCTGCAGATGCCGTTGGCCGGTGGGCGCCGCATGGCCGTGGACATCGAACAGTACGCGCGCACGTTCCCGGACAGCTACTTCGACCCGCAGCGCGGCAGTGAACCGCGGGATTTCGGTGGACTGCCGTTGCAGCAGCGCGCCGGCAATGCCTGCAACAGCGTGGTGTATTCGGTGCTGCCGCTGGGTGGCACCGACTGGCGATGCAGCAGCCTGCGCGCAAATGCCCGTGCGCGCGTGCGCGGCCTGTGCGAGGACGAACTACGGCGCCAACATGGGGGCATCGGCGGCGAACTGGACGCCGCCGTGGGGCGGGGCATGCAGGCGGCCGTGGTATCGGCCATCGCCGCGTTGCCGGAAGACTGCCGGTAGACGTTCATCAGTAGAGCCAGGCCATGCCTGGCTGCCGGTGCAGTCGAGCAAGCCCGCCTCTACAAAAGCTGAATCGGTGGGCTTTGAAGGCCATAACTATACAGGACATCCTGTATAGTTATGACCGTACTCCACCCCACCAGGTTCTCCCATGGCTTTGTCCCAGCCCCTGGCCGGTGCTCCGGCCCTGTCGCGTGCCCGCCGCTGGGCACTGTTGTTCACCGTCGCCGCTGGCCTGCTGCTGGTTACGCTCGACAACTCCGTGCTCTACACCGCACTGCCGACGCTGACCGAGGAACTCTCGGCCAGTGCCGGCCAGGCGCTGTGGATCATCAACGCCTACCCGCTGGTGATGGCCGGCCTGCTGCTCGGCGCGGGCACGCTGGGCGACCGCATCGGCCACCGCCGCATGTTCCTGATCGGCCTGGTGGTGTTCGGCGGCGCCTCGCTGGCAGCGGCGTTCGCCGACAGCGCAGCGCAGCTGATTGCCGCACGCGCGTTCCTGGCGGTCGGTGCCGCAGCGATGATGCCGGCCACGTTGGCGTTGATCGGCCTGAGCTTCCACGAAGAGCGCGAACGCAACATCGCCATCGCGATCTGGGGTTCGGTGGCCATCGTCGGCGCGGCGCTCGGACCGATCATTGGCGGCTGGCTGCTGCAGCACTTCTGGTGGGGCTCGGTGTTCCTGATCAACGTGCCGGTGGTGGTGGTCGCGTTCGTGGCCACGCTGCTGTTGGCGCCGGAAGGCCAGCGCGACACCTCGCGGCCATGGGACCTTGCGTCCTCGGTGCTGGCATTGGCGGCACTGTCCGGCCTGGTGCTGGCGATCAAGTCGCTGATCGCTACGCCGCCGTCGTATGCGCTGGGCGCGGGCGCGCTGCTGTTGGCCGTCATCAGCGGCGCGGCGTTCGCGCGCCGCCAGCAACAGCTGCCGTACCCGCTGCTGGACTTCGCGATCTTCCGCAACCCGGCGTTCCTGGCCGGCACGCTGTCGGCGGTGTTCACCCTGTTCGCGATGGCCGGCCTGCAGCTGGTCACCACCCAGCGCTTCCAGCTGGTGGCAGGCTTCACGCCGCTGCAGGCGGGCCTGCTGGTGTCGGTGGCGGCACTGGGCAGCCTTCCGAGCGCGCTGCTGGGCGGCAGCATCCTGCACCGGGTGGGCCTGCGCCCGCTGATCTGTGGTGGCCTGGCTGCGGGTGCGCTGGGTGTGGGCGTGGTGGCCTTCGGCTTCCCGCACGGCCTCGGTTGGGTGGTCGCGGGCATGGCGATCACCGGCTTCGGCATGGGCGCGGCCATCTCGGTAGCGTCCACCGCCATCCTCAACAATGTGCCGGCACACCGCGCGGGCATGGCCTCTTCGGTGGAAGAGGTGTCCTATGAGTTCGGCGGCCTGCTGGCGGTGGCGATGCTGGGCAGCCTGAGCGCCGCGATGTACAGCGCGTTCCTGCCGGTCTCGGCAGACATGCCGGCACTGGCCCGTGAAGGCTTCACCCAGGCGCTGCATGCCGCGCGCGAGAGCGGGCAGGGCGAGTGGTTCGCATTGACTGCGGCGGCGTATGACCGTGGCTACCAGATCGTGCTGCTGGTGATCACGGCGGTGCTGGCGCTGGGCGCGACGATCCTGGCGCGCCTGCTGCGCGGCCGCGGAGGCAGCCGCGAGGGTGCGGCCGATCGCGTAAAATGAGGCAATGAGAACCAGCAAGCGCGACCGCATCCTCGACGCCGCCGTCAACGTGATCAATCGTTACGGCGTGCGTGCGGTCACCTTCGAGTCGGTGGCGGCCGAGGCCAAGCTGACCCGCGGCGGCCTGCTGTACCACTTCCCATCGCGCGAGGCGCTGCTGCGCGGCATCGACGAGCACCTGGTGCAGGCCTGGGAGACGTCGATGGAAGCGTTGCTGGGCAAGCGCGCGGATGAGGCGACGGCACTGGAGCGCTACCAGACCTTCGTGCGCGTCTCGGCGCAGAGCGCCACCCGTGCCGAACTGATGTTCATGCTGGAATCGGCCGACCCGGACGCCGAAGAGCGTCCGTGGGGGCCTGCGGTGCGACGCTGGGCACCTTCCGCACCCGAGGCCGGCAGCGACGATGCAACTGCGCTCGACAATTTCGTGGCGCGGCTGGCCGCCGATGGCCTGTGGATCTACGAGGCGATGTACCAGGGCCAGCTGGATGCAGGCGTGCGCGCCCGTGTTGCCGAGCGCATCGCCGGGCTGCTGGCGAAGTCTGACGGATCACCGCACTTGTAGAGTCGACTGTTAGTCGACTGCTCTTCGCTCAGACAACGAAACCCCGCGCTTCGCGCGATAGTCGACTGACAGTCGACGCTACCGCTCGCGCGTCTGCCCAGCCTGGCCCGCAGCCGCTTGCGGAACGCCTTCGACAGCGAGAATGACGGAACGTCCAGTTGAGCGGCCCGCCGGCGCGCAGACATCGCCCGTGGTAGAGCCGACCGCTGGTCGGCTGCCCTTCGGTCAGGCCACGAAAATGCGCTTCGGTAGAGTCGACTGTCAGTCGACTGCCCTTCGGTCAGACAACGAAAACCCCGCGCTTCGCGCGCTAGTCGACTGACAGTCGACTCTACCGCTCGCGCGTCTGCCCAGCCTGCGCGGCGCTCGCGGCCAGCCACGCCCTCGGCGATACCCCCAATCGCTTTCGGAACGCCTTCGACAGCGAGGCGGTATCGGCAAACCCCACCTCGATCGCCACCTGCTTGACCGCCACGCCTGCCCGCAGCTGCGCGCAGGCCAGGCTCAGCCGCCAGTCCAGCAGGTAGCTGGCTGGCGTTGCCTGCATCACGTCCTTGAACACGGCCGCGAACGCGCTGCGCGACATGCCGGCGGTCGCGGCCATGCGCGGCAGCGTCCATTCGTCCTGCGGTGCCTGGTGCATCGCCACCAGCGTGCGTGCCAGCCGCGCATCGGACAGCCCGCGCATCAGCCCATGGCTAACGCCCGCCGCATCCGGGTGGTCCACCACCCAGCGCAGGATCTGGATCAGCGCCACCTCGAACAGGCGGTTGGTCAGTAGCCGGGAACCGCAGCGCTGGCGATCGGCCTCGGCGAACAGCAGGTGCAGGGTGTCATCCAGTTCGCCGATCGCCGCCAGCGGCACCACCATCACCGGTGGCAGCGACTGCACGATCGGATTGCGCGCGCCGCCATCGAAATCCAGCGTGGCGCAGGTGAAATCCGGGCCATCCAGCGGCGCGTTGAAGAACACATGGTGCAGCGGCTGGGGGTAGAGCAGCAGGCTGGGTGTGTCGATCTTCAGCCGGGGCAGCGCTATATCGCCCTCGGGATGACGGACCTCCATCTCACCCTGGCGCAGGATATGCAAGAACGCACGACCGGGCTGCGGCTCGAAGACATGCTGCCCGCACAGCGGGCCAGTGTGGAACAGCGCCGCCTGCACCCGGAAGCGTTCCAGCAGGGAGGAGAGGCGGTCGGGTGTGGAAGCGTCGGCGGACACGCTCATGGATGAATGGACAACATGTGTGGTTTATTGCGCCTGATTCGTCCAGGGAGTCTACCTAGGATGAGCGGGTCGTCCAATCCCGGGCGCTTTCCCAAGGAGATCCACCATGTCCCGTGTCCCCCTGATCGATGCCGCCAACACCACCGCCGACCGTCAGGCCCTGCTGGGCCAGGTCCACGCCGCCTTCGGCGCCACCCCGGCCATGTTCCGCGCCGTGGCCAACTCGCCGGCTGCCCTGCAGAGCATGTGGGGTTCGTTCGGCGCGCTGGGCGGCGGTCGCCTGTCGCCGCTGCTGGGCGAGCAGATCGCCGTGGCCATCGCCAACCGCAATGCCTGCGAGTACTGCCTCGCCGCGCACACCGCGCTGGGCCGCAAGGCCGGCGCCAGCGGCGAGCAGATGGCCGCCGCGCAGATCGGCCAGTCCAGCGACCCGGCTACCACCGCTGCACTGGACTTCGCGCTGAAGGTGGTCGAGCAACGAGCGCAGATTGCCGATGGCGACGTGCAGGCGCTGCGTGCGGCTGGCTTCGATGATGAGCAGATCGTTGAGATCCTCGCCCACGTCGCGCTCAACCTGTTCACCAACTACGTCAACGTAGCGTTCGACGTGCCGGTGGACTTCCCGAAGGTCGCGCTGCGCTGAGATGTGGCCTGGCCCGGGTGGCAGTGGTCGCCCGGGCCGCTCCGAAGGGTGCAGATGGGGGGCGGCCCTACTAAAGGTCGTCTGCCCGCAGCCGTTCGGGATGGGTATAGACATTGAACCCGCTCTCCCGCGCGAACCCGACCAGGCACAGGCCGGCGCTGCGGGCCAGGTCGATCGCCAGCGCGGTCGGCGCCGACACCGCCGCGAGCACGCTGGCACCGGCGCGTACCGCCTTGCTGACCATTTCGTAGCTGGCCCGGCTGGAGATCACCAGCAGGCCACCTTCAATGGCGTGTTCGTTGTGATGCAGGGCGCCGATCAGCTTGTCCAGCGCGTTGTGGCGGCCGACGTCTTCGCGCACCCAGCCAATGCGCCCCTTGGCATCGGCCCAGGCCGCGGCGTGGATGGAGCCAGTCACCGCATTCATCGGCTGGTGCTGGGCCAAGGTGGCCAACGCCCGCTGCAGGGCGGCGGCGGAATAGCTGCGTCGCTCGCGGATTTGCGGGAGTGGGCGCAGCGCTTCTTCCAGCTGGCGCGTGCCGCACAGGCCGCAGCCACCACGGCCGGGCAGCAGGCGCCCATCGGCGGGGGCCAGGCCGGCACCGGGTGCCTCCTCGGCCACGGTCATCTGCAGTTCGATGCCTTCCAGCTGCGGGCGGATGTCGATCGACAGCAGCTGCGAGGGCGCAGCAATCAGTCCCTCACTGAGCGAGAACCCGAGCGCAAAGTCCTCCAGGTCGCAGGGCGTGGCCATCATCACCGCGAAGGCGGCGTCGTTGTAACGCAGTGCGACCGGCACTTCCTCAGCGACCACGTCGACCAGCGGCTGTCGCCCCTCGCCGCGCCAGCGCTGCAACGGACGCTGGGCCGTGCCGGCAGGCGGGGTGTGCGGTGGGGGCGAATCAGGCATGCAGCGCGTCCGGGCTAGGGAGATACGCAGGTGGTGGACCACCCACGGCATCGAGAATAGCGCAGTGGCCATGCGCTGACGCGGGTGTAACCGTTGTCATGGCAGGCTGCGCTAAAACAGCCTGTACCCTCTGGCGAAGCCGCGCAGGCCGTGTTTGACTGTGCGGCTGGCCGTGCGATTGAAGCGCCGCCGGACTGCGATGTGCCCATTGTTGCCGCGTTCCTTCCGTAAGGTTCCCGAACATGTCCGAGCAGAAACCGCCGCGTTACAAGCCCTACAACCAGCCGGCCGGAGGCTGGGGTGCCGCTGGTGCCACCGCCAAGGTGCTGCTGCAGCAGAGTGTGATCGGCAAGGGGTCGAAGGCGCTGCTGGCGATGAACCAGCCCGGCGGCTTCAAGTGCCCCAGTTGCGCGTTCCCTGACGCTGACGAACGCAGGAAGCTCGAGTTCTGCGAGAACGGCGCGAAGGCACTGGCCTGGGAAGCCACCCAGTTCCGCGCCGGCCGCGAACTGTTCGCCCGGTACACCGTGACCGAACTGATGGCGCAAACCGACTACTGGCTGGAGATGCAGGGCCGGCTGACCGAGCCGATGCGCTACGACGCAGCCACCGACCACTACGTGCCGTGCAGCTGGGACGATGCCTTCGCGCTGATCGGCCGCCACCTGCAGGCGCTGGACAGCCCGCACCAGGCCGAGTTCTACACGTCCGGCCGCACGCCCAACGAAGCCGCGTTCCTGTATTCGATCTTCGTGCGCGAGTTCGGCACCAACAATTTCCCGGACTGCTCGAACATGTGCCACGAGCCGACCAGCCGTGGCCTGCCGCCAGCCATCGGGGTGGGCAAGGGCACCATCGTGCTGCAGGATTTCGAGCATGCCGAGGCGATCTTCGTGATCGGGCAGAACACCGGCACCAATTCACCGCGGATGATGAGCAACCTGGTGGAGGCACGCAAACGCGGCATTCCGATCGTGGCGGTCAACCCGATGCCCGAGCGCGCGCTGATCCGCTTCGCCGAGCCGCAGGACATGGTGCAGATGGCCACGTTCGGTTCGACCGAGATCACCAGCGAGTTCGTGCACATCCGCATCGGCGGCGACCTGGCCCTGATCAAGGGCATGATGAAGGTGATGTTCGAGCGCGAGGCGCAGGGTGAGCGTGTGCTCGACCATGCATTCCTCGCCGAACACACGGTGGGCCTGGAGGCGCTGCGTGACGACGTGATGGCGCAGGACTGGGACGAGATCGTGCAGGTGTCCGGCATTTCGCAGGCGCAGATCCGACGCTGTGCTGAGATCTACATCCGCTCCAATGCCACCGTGATCTGCTACGGCATGGGGCTGACCCAGCACCAGTACGGCTCGCGACTGTTGCAGCAGGTCGCCAACCTGCTGTTGCTGCGTGGCAACTTCGGCAAGCCCGGTGCTGGCATCGGGCCGATCCGGGGCCATTCCAATGTGCAGGGCGACCGCACCGTCGGCATCGACGAGAAGCCCAAGCCGGCCTATCTCGACCGCGTGCAGCAGGTGTTCGGTTTCGACCCGCCGCGCGAGTATGGCCACCATGTGGTCGAATCCATCGAGGCGATGCTGGACGGCAGCGCCAGGGTGTTCATCGGCCTGGGTGGCAACTTCATTCATGCCGTGCCCGATACGCCGCGCGCGTACGAGGCAATGCGTGGGCTGGACCTGACCGTGGGCATCGCCACCAAGCTCAACCGTGGGCACCTGGTTCATGGCCGCGATGCGCTGATCCTGCCGGTGGTGGCGCGCTCGGAGCGCATCGTCACGCCGCTCGGCGAGCAGTTCGTCACCATTGAAGACGCGATGTCCAATGTGACCGCCTCGCGGGGCGTACTCGAGCCGGTGAGCCCCGATGTGTTGCCCGAGGTCGAGATCGTCTGCCGCATGGCGCTGGCCACGCTGCCCGACAGCAGGGTTGACTGGGCCAGCTGCATGCACGACTACGCACCCATCCGCGAGCTGATTGCTGCGGTGTATCCGGAGATCTACACCGGCTTCAACGAGCGCATCCAGCAGCCACACGGTTTCCATCTGGACATTCCGCCGCGCCGCCGGGTGTGGCCCACGCCGAATGGCAAGGCCAACATCCTGGTGATGCCTGGGCTGGACGTGGACGATCCCGTACATGATCCGGACATGCTGCGGTTGGCCACCGTGCGCTCGCACGATCAGTACAACACCACCATCTACAGCTACAACGACCGCTATCGCGGCGTGTACAACGATCGCATGGTGCTGTTCATGAACATCGAGGACCGGCTGGCGCGCGGGCTGGACAAGGAAGCGCGGGTCAGCCTGGAGACGATCAGCGGTGATGGCGTGCAGCGGCGCATCGAAGGCCTGACCGTGCTGGATTACCCGATGCCGCGCGGCGCGCTGGCCGGCTACTACCCCGAACTGAACCCGTTGTTGCCGCTGGACTACTACGATCGGGTCAGCGGTACCCCAGCGGCCAAGTCGATCCCGGTGCGGATGAGTGCAATGGCGGCGGTCGCATAGCAGTGGATGAATCCAGTCCTATGGGCCTTCGGCATGTGGGTTGGGTTCATCCAGAGCAAAGGAGCAACGGAAATAGTTGGCCGTATCCCGCCAAGCGCCAACGATCGGTTCCTGGATCTGCGCCAGCAGTTCACGGGCCTTGACGGGATCATTGGCCTGGCAGGCGAAGTACGCGAATGATTGCAGGTTCCATGGCGAGGGATAACGTGACAGCACGTCTTCGAAGCCGCGTTTCATGGTCGGCCAGTTCACTTTCGAATCGGTGAACAAACGGTCCTCGTACTCCCGCTGCGAGGCGACCCAGTAGATACGGGCGTACAGCATGTATTGGTCCTGCGGTGGGGCCGCGGCCATGACCCTGCGAGCATAGGCTTCCAGGCCAGCCGGATCGCCGCCCCACTTCGGAGCGAAATAGCGTACGGCAGCAAAGTAGAGCGGGAAGTAGCCCGGGTAGCGCGCGATGCCTTCGTCATGCAATGCGAAGAAGCGGTCTGCATCCCAACTCTGTTCGATCGCCCGGTGTTCCATCGACTCGTACCAGTACGGGTCCGTGCTGGCGATGTCCTTGTACTTCAGCAGGTAGTCAACGGCCTGCTGCTGCAGCGCCTTGAACGGTGCCCAGTCCTCTTCCTTCACCGTATTTGCATAGCCGGGGCCGCGGATGCTCCAGCCTTGGCGGCTGAGCATCTCAGCCATGGCCAGGCGCGCCGACGGCGACCTGGGGTAGCGCGAGATCCACGCCTGCACGAGCTTCTCGCGACCCTGCCAGTAGGCCGGGTCACGGTTGCTCATGCTGAAGGCATAGCCGATGCCTACGTAGTACGCCGAAAGCTTCCAGACACCACTGCTGAAGTAGCGATCCGTATCCCGGTAACGACTGGCGAGTTGCTCCAGTCTGGCGAAATCCTGCTTCTCCAGCAGTTGCTTTGCCTGCCGGGAGACTTCGGCGCGTTCGCTTGCTTCATCTTCACCGGATGCACCGGCGTGGGCGATGGTCGCGCACGACAACAACAGCATCACAAGCAGTGTTCGCATGAGTCCATTCATGGGGGAAACTCCGTGTCAGGGACAGGGGCATGGCAAGGCAGTGGGCCACGATCGCCATCTCGCCATAGCAGGGGCCGTCGCGCAAGTCGGCAGCGTGGCTGCCAGGCGGGCGTGGGCGCTGCCACCCCATGCTGTGCAGTTGTGCATCGGCTATCATCGGCGGGTGAACCTGCCTGGCCTCATACTGCGATGGATGCTGCTTGTTGCCCTGGTGCTGAATGCACCGGCGCTGGCGCTCGCCGCGTCTTCCTACAGCGGTCCGGCCAGCCAGGACCATTGCGTGGCACCGCACTCGGCCGGGATGGCTTCGGCGGGGTGTTGCGATGATGCAGGTCCGGCGGCTTGCCAGAGTGGCCAGTGCGAATGCCCGCCGGCATGCTTGGGCATGTTGGCAACGCTGAACGGGACACCAGCCTCCCTTTGGCGCGAGGCGCCCGCTCCAGCCAGTAGCCAGCAACGCGCGCCCCCGTTGATGCCGGATCCGTTGCGTCCCCCCATCGCGTGAATTCCTGCAGGCCTCAAGCGCCTGCCATGACTGTTCGACTTTCTCTCGACGCTACCTGCGCCTTCAATGCGTGGGTGGCGGGGCGCTTTGCCCGCCTCTGCAAAGGAATCACTCAATGAACCGTACTCTTTCCCTCGGCCTGCTGCTGGGCACCGTGCTGGCCACGACCGCCTGCGCTCGTGCCGCCGAAGAATCCTCCGTGGCACCGGCCCAGGCCAGCCCGGCCAAGATCGATCCAGCCTTGCCGGTCGCCATCGTGCACAAGACCGCCAGCTGCGGTTGCTGCGGCATCTGGGTCGACCACCTGAAGGCCGCCGGCTTCCAGGTCGATGTGCGCGACACCGATGACATGAACCCGATCAAGGTCCGCTTGGGCGTGCCGGTCGGCAAGGCCTCCTGCCATACCGCCGAGATCGGCGGTTACGTGGTCGAGGGTCACATCCCGGCCGAGGACATCAAGCGCCTGCTGGCCGAACGCCCGGCCGCGCGCGGGCTGGTGCTGCCCGGCATGCCAGCCGGTTCGCCGGGCATGGAAATGCCGGACGGCTACGTGCAGCCGTACACCGTCGAGCTGGTGCGCACTGACGGCAGCACCGAGCCGTTTGCCCAGCACGGTCGGGGCGGCTGATGGACGGAGGTGCCGGTCGTCCTGACCGGCACTCTCCGACGCGTCTTGTGTAGAGCCGAGCCTATGCTCGGCTGTGTTTGGCCGGCAAGCCGAGCATGGGCTCGGCTCTACAGAATCAGCGGACCCCGGCCGCTTCCTTGGCCAACTGGGCGTCAAACTTCTTCTCGGCCGCATCCGCGTAGGCGTTGCAGGTCAGTGCCTTGGCGCTGGCCTTGCTGCCAGCGGCATAGTTCCAGTTGCTGGCGCCCGGATGCGGGGTCAGCAACAGGTCGCAGGGCAGGCCGCGCACCGTAGCGAAGCTGCGCCGGTAGTCCTGGACCAGGCGCGGATAGCGGGCGTTGCCCTGCAGCTGGTAGCCCGGCGCGCTCAGGCTGTCGGCATAGGCGATGCGCAGCGGCTTGCCATCGCGGGTATCGGTCCAGGTCCAGGCAGTGCTGCCGGGGGTGTGGCCCGGCATGAAGTGCGCGGTGAACGCGATGCCGCCCACGTTGACCCCCTCGCCATCCATGATGATGCGGTCGGTGCTGACCGGCGGAAAGGTGATGCTGTCGCCAAAGTGCAGGTCGTTGCTGCCACCGCGCGCCAGCAGCACGGCTGATTCGGCGTTGGCCACCACTTTCGCACCGGTACGGCGCTTCAGTTCCGCCACCGGGCCGGCATGGTCGGCATGCGCATGGCTGAGCAGGATCAGCCGTAGATCCTGTGCTGCCACCCCGCGTGCCTTCATGTTGTCCAGCAGGTGACCGGCCATCTGCGGCATGCCGCCGTCAAGCAGCACCGCACCGTCGGCGGTCTGCACCAGTAGCGCGGTCAGGTCCTCGGTGCCGATCTGCCAGGTGTGGTCCGCAATCTGCAGCGGTGCCATCGGCTGCAGCCATGAACTGTCCACCGTGTAGGCCCGGAGCTGGGGCAGCGGTTCGTCGGCGGCAGTGACATCAAAGGCAAGCGTGGCAGCCAGGGCGAGGGTAGTCAGGCAGAGGCGCATGGCAGAAAGGTGTCTGGACTGGGGCCGATGAAGCTAGCACGCGGGCCGCGCCGGCCGTTTCGCGAATAATTCATGGCTGCGATAAGGTCCATCACGGCCTGCGCAGGATTGTTCGCCAGCCATGGATTGTGAATCCATCTCCACGGGCTGGAGCGCAGAATTGGCTGCGGCTAGCCTGCCAGCAGGCTCAAGGGGATGGACCATGCACGTGCTTCTGGTGATGGCGGGTGGGGTGCTGTTGCTGGGGGTATTCCTGCTCTTCGGGCGGCTGTGGAGCGTGGGTCAGTCACAGCTGCCCACGGCCCTGATTGCGTTCATCGCCACCTGGCTGCTGGTGACGGTGGTCAATCTGTGGGTGGGCGTGAGCAAGGCAGGATACGCGATGCGTGAAGAGCTGCCGATCCTGTTGCTGGTATTCACCGCGCCGGCGTTGCTGGCCGGGTTCCTTTACTGGCGCCTGGCGCGCTGAAGGATTGCGATGAGCACACGACTGCGGCTGCCCGCCCTACGCCAGCGCGATGGCCACCACGCCCGCGTGACCTACGAAGAGCTGTTCTTCGACCTGGTCTACGTGTTCGCGGTCACCCAGCTCAGCCACCATCTGCTGCATCACCTGGACCTGGTCGGGGTGATGCAGACGCTGGTGCTGTGGTTCGCGGTCTGGCTGGGCTGGCAGTACGCCTGCTGGGTCAGCAACTGGTTCGATCCCGAGGCGCCACGCATCCGCAGCCTGCTGTTCGTCACCATGTTGCTGGCGCTGCTGATGTCCTCGTCCATTCCCGAGGCCTTCGCTGAACGCGCCTGGGTCTTCGCGGGGGCGTACGCCACCATGCAGGTCGGGCGCACGGTGTTCGTGCTGCTGGAGGTCGGTCGCAGCCATCCGTTGGCGCCCAATTTCCGACGCATGCTGGCGTGGGTGAGCGTGTCGGCCTGCTTCTGGCTGGCAGGCGCCGCCGCCGAGGGCAATCTGCGGCTGGCGTTGTGGGCGGTGGCGGTGGCCTGCGAATACATCTCGCCGATGTTCGGCTTCGCGTTTCCGGGCCTGGGCCGGTCGCACACCCGCGAGTGGACCATCGAAGGCGGGCACCTGGCCGAGCGTTGCCAGCTGTTCGTCATCGTCGCACTCGGCGAGACGCTGTTGGCTACCGGTGGCGTGCTCAGCGAGGTCGAGCAGTGGAGTGCTGCGGTGGTGTCTGCGGTGCTCGCCACCTTCGCCGGCACCATTGCCATGTGGTGGCTGTATTTCGGCATTTCCAGCCGCGACGCCACTGCGGCGATCACCCATTCCGAGGACCCCGGGCGGATGGGCGCCAATTTCCACTACGTGCACGCGCTGCTGATCGCCGGCATCATCGCCACCGCGGTGGGCAACGACCTGGTGATGGATCACCCGGAAGCGGCGGTGACGCCGGTATATGCAACGGTGCTGGTCGTCGGGCCGTTGATCTACCTGCTTGGCAGCGCCCTCTACAAGCGCGTTGTGTACGGGCGCGCCCCGTATTCGCATCTGTTCGGTGCCGTGGCGCTGGTCGTGCTGGGCGTGGTCTTGCCGCACACCCATCTGCTGGCCGCTGGCTGGCTGACCAGTGCGTTGCTGCTGGCCGTGGGCTTGATGGATACGCGGTTGAAGCGTCGCCTGCAGCGGGCGTGATCCGTTGCGTCAGCAAAGCGCTCCAGCCGCCATCGAGCGCAAGCGCTGAGCAGTCGATTGACACTCGACTTCAGCACCGCCGCACAAGAAATGCTGGCAGGCTAGGCCAGCGCGGCGGCCATCGCTGCAAGCTTGCCCACCGTGTTCATGTTGCGGGCAGTGCCTTGCTGGGCATAGGGCATCCGCAGGCGCGAGTCGGCCATGCCAGCACCGTAATGAACGAAGATCTCGCGCGTGCCGAGTGCAAGCTGTTCATCACGCCGGCCGGTCACGCCGTCCAACGGATCGGCGGGGAGGCTGGCATCGAGGAACAATGCCACCACACGGTTACCGGCGGCCTGCGGAAACGGATTGCGCGCCACCACGTCGGCGATCTCGCTGGCCGATCGCACCAGCACGCCTACCGGCTTGCCGGCGTAGGCCTGCAGCCGTCGGGCGAGGGCCTCCCGCACGGCGGCTTCATCAAGCCCGCTGCGGAATACCGCGTTGCCACTGGCGATGTAGGTGCGGGTGTCGGAAAAGCCGGCGTCCTTGCACATTGCCACCAGTTCGCGCATCGGCAGCTTGCCGGTGCCGCCGACGTTGACCGCGCGCAGCAAGGCGACGTAGGCGTTCATGCCGTGCCCGCCTGCAGGCGGTCGTACATGCGTACCAGGTCAACCACGGTGCGCGCGCCCATCTTGCGCATCACCTGCGCACGCCGCACCTTCACGGTGATCTCGCTGACGCCGAGGTCAGCGGCGATCTGCTTGTTGAGGCGGCCGCGTGCCACGCCGTCAACCACCTCGCGCTCGCCGGCATTGAGGGTGTCCCAGCGCAGTTGCAGCGCGCCGAGTGCCTCGCCGTCGCGGCGGCGCTGGCGGTCGATCTCGATGCCCTTGTGGATGGCATCGAGCAGCTCCTGGTCACGGAAGGGCTTGGTCAGGAACTCGATGGCACCGTCCTTGATCGCGTTGACGCCCATCGCGATGTCGCCGTGGCCGGTGATGAACACGACCGGCAGCTGCAGGCCGTGGCTGCCCATCGTGCGATGGAACTCCAGCCCACTCTGGCCGGGCATGCGCACGTCCAGCACCAGGCACGCCGGCGCATCCTCCAGGTCGTGTTCGAGGAAGGCCTGGGTGGAGGCGAAGGCCCGCACCTGCAGGCCCATCGAGGCCAGCAGGTCTTCCAGCGCCGCGCGCACCGACGGATCGTCGTCGACCACATAGACGATGGGTGCCGGATCAGCGGTGGGGGCAGCGGGTTTACGCATGGCGGGGGTCCGTGGCGATGGGTAGGTCGAAAACGAAGCAGGCACCGCCGCCTGCCGGTCGTTCGGCACGGATCTGGCCGTCGTTGGCTTCGATCATCGAACGGCTCAGGCTGAGGCCCAGTCCCAGCCCATGTGACTTGGTGGTCCAGAATGCATCGAAGACGCGTTCGGGATGATCGGCGGGCAGGCCCACGCCCCGGTCGCGCACGCTGAGACTGACCCGCTGGCCGTCACGCCGGGTCAGCAGGGACAGTCGCCGGTCTGCGGCAGGGACTGGCTCCATCGCGTCCACCGCATTGAGGATCAGGTTGCCGATCACCTGCTGCACCTGTACGCGGTCGGCGTGTACCTGTGGCAGGTCGGGGTCCAGCAGCAGGGCTACGGCCACGCCATGCCGGTTCAGTTCGCTGCGCGACAGCGCCAGCATTTCCTCCACGGCCTGGTTCAGGTCGAAGGCGCGTCGTTCCGGTGCCGCGCCCTGGGTCAGGCCGCGGATGCGGGCGATCACGTCACCGGCGCGGTGCGCGTCGGCCAGGATGCGGGCTACGGTCTGCCGGGCCTTGTCCACGTTTGGTGGATCCTGCGCGAGCCAACGCTGGCAGGCTTCGGCGCTGCTGGCGATGGCGGCCAGTGGCTGGTTGACTTCATGGGCGATGGAGGTGGTGAGCTCGCCCACGGTGGAGGCGCGTGCCACCCGCAGCAGGCGGCCCTGCGCTTCCTGCACGGCGGCCTTGGCCGCTTCCATGTTCAGGGCGAGGTAGGTGGTGATGCCGATCACCAGCATGCCGATCACCGAGTTGACCAGGCCGATGCGGTAGGTGCCGAAGCGGGTCAGGAAGAAGCTCAACCCGGTCAGCGCGATGCAGGCGATGGCCAGGGTGATCAGCCCGCGCGCGCCCAGCACGCGCGACGCCGCAAGGATGACCGCTGCATAGAAGCAGGCCGCGGCAACCGCATAATCGGTGACGGTGTCGATCAGGAAGATCGCCGCCATCACGACGATCAGGGCCAGCAGCACCAGCGGGCGACGGGGCGACAGCGATGGCATCGGGGAAGCTCCCGGGCGTGGGCGGAAAGGATAGCAAAGCCGGCATTGGTGGATGCCGACCTGGGCCGGCGTGCTCTCGTGTGGTGGGTGCCGACCGTTGGTCGGCACAAACCAGAGCGATGC
>NZ_JAOBZT010000075.1:0-19529 GCF_029839005.1 Stenotrophomonas sp. GD03958
CCGGCCAGCGGCCGGCTCTCCCAGAGCGCCTGCATGCCTTCGACTGCCCTGATCCAGAACGACATCGTCGTCTTCGGTTTGATCGCCGCCACGCTCGGCGCCGTTTTCTGGACCGCCTCGCGCGAGCAGGGCCTGTGGAAACGCTTCTACACCTTCGTGCCGGCGCTGCTGCTGTGCTACCTGATTCCCGGCATCTACAACACCGTCGGCCTGATCGACGGGCAGAACACCAGGCTCTACAACCCGATCGCACGCGACATCCTGCTGCCGGCGGCGCTGATCCTGCTGACCCTGGCGGTGGACATCAAGGGCATCCTGCGGCTGGGCCCGAAGCTGGTGCTGATGTACCTGGGGGCATCGGCCAGCATCATGCTCGGGGCGGTCGTGGCCTTCCTGCTGATGCGCGCCGTGCATCCGGAAACCGTGGCCGGTGACACCTGGGCCGGCATGGCTGCGTTGGCCGGCAGCTGGATCGGTGGTGGTGCCAACATGCTGGCGATGCGCGAAGTGTTCGACGTCAATGCGACCACCTTCGGCCAGTTCGCCGTGGTCGACGTGGGTGTCGGCTATGTGTGGATGGCGGCGCTGATCTTCCTTGCCGGTCGTGCGGCGAAGATCGATGCACGCAGTGGCGCCGATACCTCGGCCATCGATGAACTGAAGGAGCGCATCGCGCGCTTCCAGGCCGAGCATGAGCGCATTCCCAGCCTCACCGATCTGATGCTGATCGTGGCCGTGGCCTTCGGTGGCGTCGGACTGGCACACGCGATCGGTGCGCCCTTGGCGGCGTGGTTCAAGGCAAATGTCAGCTGGGCCGCGCAGTTCAGCCTGGACGCACCGTTCGTGTGGGTGGTGGTGCTGTCGACCACCCTGGGCCTGAGCCTGAGTTTCACCCGCGCACGCAACCTGGAAGGCGCGGGTGCCTCGCGTCTGGGTTCGTTGCTGCTGTACTTCCTGATCGCCTGCATCGGCATGCAGATGGATCTGCTGGCGTTGCTGGACCGCCCGTGGCTGTTCCTGCTCGGCCTGATCTGGATCGCCGTGCACATCGTGCTGCTGTGGTGCCTGGGCAAGCTGCTGAAGGTGCCGTTCTTCTATTTCGCCATCGGTTCGCAGTCGAACATCGGTGGCCCGGCCTCGGCGCCGGTGGTGGCCGCCGCGTTCCATCCGGCGCTGGCGCCGGTGGGCGTGCTGCTGGGCACGATGGGCTATGCCACCGGCACCTACCGAGCGTTACGCCACCGGCAATCCGCGTTCGATCAACCACGCCTTCGCGTCTTCGGCGTCCTGCTCGAACCGCGCCGAGTGAAAAGAGGGGCGCCGCAAGGTCCGACGCGTCGCCACGCGCCTGTGGCCAACCGCGCCCGCGGCTTTACGCCACCGGCAAGCCGCGTTCGACCAGCCACGCCTTCGCGTCTTCGGCGTCCTGTTCGAACCATGCCTGTGTAGACCCCAGTCGATACGTGTACCCCCAGGCGTCCATGTCGGCCATCAACCGCGCGCTGCCAACACCCGGCAGCTGCCCGGCCAGCACGATCTGCAGGTAGCAGGTGGCATCTTCCTCGGCCACCGAGTCGGTGGCGTCGGTATGCACCTGCGCACGCCGCTCCGGCGGCAGCACGATCAGGTGGCAGGCTTCGTGCAGCATCGAATGCACGGGCGTGTCGTCGCGCACGTACACGTTGCTGGCGATGATGCCGGCCTCTGGCTCGCCCCAGTAACTGCCGGGAATCGGTTCGCCGGGCGCCACGTGGTGCAGCCGCAGGCCATGCGCGGCGAGCAGGCGCTGCGCGTCGGCGAAGGCGATGTCGCCCACGCAGGTGATGCCCACGGTGGTTGTCGTATCGGTCATGCAGGTCACGCGGCCCCGCCCATGCAGGCACGGGCGGGGCGGGGGATCAGGGTTTGTCCGGGCCTTCAGGCAGCGCCACGGAGATGTCCAGCACGTCGTGCTGGCCATCCTTCACCAGGTCGACCTTCACCGCATCGACGTCGATGTTCACGTACTTCTTGATCACTTCCAGCAACTCGCGCTGCAGCAGGGGCAGGTAGTCCGGGCCACCGCGGTGGCTGCGTTCCTGCGCGATGATGATCTGCAGGCGGTTCTTTGCGGTTTCGGCGGTGGTCTTCTTCGCTTTGAGGAAATCGAACAGGCCCATGCTTACCCTCCGAACAGCTTGCTGAAGAAGCCCTTCTTCTCCACGGTGGTGAAGCGCATCGGCCGCTCCTCGCCAAGGATGCGCGCGACAGCGTCCTCATAGGCCTGGCCGGCTGCGGATTCGACATCCAGGATGACTGGCTCGCCCTTGTTGGAGGCATTGAGCACGTCACCCGACTCGGGGATCACGCCGATCGCCTTCAGCCCCAGCACTTCCTCGACGTCGGCAATGCTGAGCATCTCGCCGGTTTCCACGCGCAGCGGGGTATAGCGGGTCAGCAGCAGGAACGCGGGCACGTTCTGCCCGGATTCGGCCTTGTGGGTCTTCGAATCCAGCAGCCCGATGATGCGGTCGGAGTCGCGCACGGAGGACACTTCCGGGTTCACCACCACCACGGCGCGGTCGGCGAAGTACATCGCCAGGAAGGCACCCTTTTCGATACCCGCCGGCGAGTCGCAGATGATGTAGTCGAAGCCGTCGGCGGCCAGGTCCTTCAGAACCTTGCCCACGCCTTCCTGGGTCAGTGCGTCCTTGTCGCGGGTCTGCGAGGCGGCCAGCACGTACAGGTTGTCGAAGCGCTTGTCCTTGATCAGGGCCTGTTTGAGGGTGGCTTCGCCGTGCACGACGTTGACGAAGTCGTACACCACGCGGCGTTCGCAGCCCATGATCAGGTCGAGGTTGCGCAGGCCGACGTCGAAGTCGATCACCGCCACCTTCTTGCCGCGCCGCGCCAGGCCACAGGCCAGGCTCGCGCTGGAAGTGGTCTTGCCCACGCCGCCCTTGCCGGAGGTGACTACGATGATTTCAGCCAAAGGACTTCTCCTGGTTCTGCATTAGTTTGGAGCTGCGTCAGTCCAGCGCAGCGATCTTGACCTGGTCCTGTTCCAGCCATACCTGCACGGCCTTGCCGCGCAGGTTGTCCGGGACATCGTCCAGTACCTTGTAGTGGCCTGCAATGGCCACCAGTTCCGCATGGAAATCACGGCAGAAGATGCGTGCCGCGGTGTTGCCCTGCGCCCCTGCCAGCGCGCGGCCGCGCAGGGTGCCGTAGATATGGATGCTGCCGTCGGCGATGACTTCGGCGCCGGCGCCGACGGTAGCCATCACGGTGAGGTCGCAGTTTTCAGCGTACAGCTGCTGGCCCGAGCGTACGTTGCCCAGCTGCATGCGGCCCGGCTGCGGTGCCGCAGCGCCGGCAACCCTGGCTGTCGGCGCGGCCGGCGCCGGCTTCGGTTCGGCGCGCGCTGCGCGGCGCGGTTCCGGAGCGGGCGAGGGCGGGGGCGGCTCGGCCTCGGCTCGCTCGTACTGGGCGCGGAACTTGGCCAGCAGCGGCAGTCCGAGCTGCTGCGAGAGCAGGTCGACCGCGCTGGTGCCATAGGCCAGCGCCACCGGCAGCACGCCGGCGCTGCGCAGGCCATCGACCAGCGCTTGCGCCGTGGCCACGTCCGGTACCTGGCTCAGGCCGCCGAAGTCGAGAATCACCGCGGCGCGGCCGAACAGCTTCGGCGCCCGGGTAACGCGTTCGCGCATTTCCTGCACGAGGCGTTCGACGTCAAGCGTACGGATGCGCAGGTTGGCGATGCCCACCTGGCCGATCTTCAGTTCACCGGCCTGTTCGTAATCGAAATTCACCGCCACGCTCAGGTCCCCGTCGGCCGCTGTGCCTGCGCCGGCAGCTGCCGGGCACGTGTCCATGCCACATCCGGCAGCTTGCCGCCGTAGGTCTCCTTCACCCACGGGTAGCTGCACAGTTCCTTGGCCAGCATGCTGGCGCGCACATCGACCTGCGGCATGGTGTTCTGGCCCAGCTCGCGGAAGCCGAAGCTGCCGTGGAAGAGCAGGGCGGCATCGGCGCCATGGTCGAGGAAGACCTCGCAGGTCATCTGCGGGTAGCGCAGCTCGGCGAAGCTCTGCGCATCGGCATAGAACGCACGGCCGACGCCACCACCACGACGGCGGCTGGCAACCACGATGCGGTCGATATAGAAGAACGGGGCGTCCAGCTGCTGCTTGAACCAGGCAAAGTTGCTGCTGTCGTGCTGGCTGTCGCTGCCGAAGCCGATCAGGAAGCCGGCAAGGTTGCCGTCGCGCTCGGCGACGCGGAAATACTCAGCGGTTTCATAGAACAGGCGCAGGCGGGCCGCATCCAGGGGAAGGATGGCCAGGCCAGCGTTGTTGTTCAAAGCCAGGACGGAATCGAGCTCGTGCTCGCGCACGTCGCGGATGACAATCGACATTGTGACTCCGTGGGGTAACGCGGTTGGTCCGTCAGGGGACCCTGCGCACGATTATTGCATGCCCGGGGTGGGCTGCGGCATGAACAGGGGGGCGCGGATGCATGACTTCCGTGGGAGTGCGCGACGCAGGCCGGGCCCGTAGAGTGCTGGCATGTTGGGAGTCCTCAGCCATACCCGCGTTCTCCGTCTGGCCGGCCTGTTCACCTGGGTCATGGTCGGCCTGCCATTGGCGTATTCGCAGTTCGAGAACCTGCACAGCCGCAGCGATATGGGTGGCTGGGCGATCCTGCTGTTTGTCGCCTACCTGTCCTTCGGCGCGGCCTACTATTGGCTGACCCGCCTGCTGCGCAGCGACAGCGGCAGCCACACCAGCTGGCTGGACCGCGGCCTGCTGCTGCTGCTGACGGTCTCGGCGCTGGGCGTCAGTTTCCTCAGCGGCTCGGGCCTTGGCAGCATCCTGATGATGGTGGCTGCCGGCGTCATTCCGTGGATGCTTTCGGTACGCCTGTGCGTGCTGTGGCTGCTGGTCAGCCAGCTGGCGGTGGCGCCGGTCTATTACCTGCTGCTGCGCTTCCCGCTGTTCGAAGCGGTGATGCAGTCGTTGCTGTACGGCGGCTTTTCCATGTTCATCTTCGTGACCAGCCTTGTTGCGAGACAGCAGACCGAGGCCCGCGACGAACAGCGCAGGCTCAATTCAGAGCTGCGCGCCACCCGTGCCCTCCTGGCCGAGAGCGCCCGCGTCAACGAGCGCACCCGTATTTCGCGGGAGCTGCATGACCTTCTGGGGCATCAGCTGACCGCGCTGACCCTGAACCTGGAAGTGGCAGGCCACCTGGCCGAAGGCCAGGCGCTGGACCACGTGAAGCGCTCGCATGCCCTGGCCAAGCTGCTGCTGGGCAACGTGCGCGAGGTGGTCAGCCAGCTGCGCGAGACCGGTGCCATCGATCTGGCCGCGGCGCTGCGCCCGCTGACCGAGAACGTGCCCTCGCTGGACATCCAGCTGGACATCGAGGATCCACTGAACGTGGAGGACCCGCAGCGGGCCCACGTGCTGCTGCGGTGTACCCAGGAGATCATCACCAACGCGGTGCGCCATGCCGGTGCCCGCCACCTGTGGATCAAGGTGTACCGTGAAGCCCCCGACCAGGTGGTGGTGGAGGCCCGCGACGACGGCGTCGGCGCGGATACGGTCAATGTGGGCAATGGCTTGCGGGGCATGCGCGAGCGACTGCAACAATGTGGTGGCCAGCTGCAGGTCGAGACCCGGCCCGGTGAAGGCTTCCGGCTGCGGGCGACGGTACCGGCAACGGTGCTGGTGGCCGCCCTTACCAAGGTTCCTGAAGGAGTGCGTTGATGATTCGCGTCTGCCTGGTCGACGACCAAACCCTGGTGCGGCAGGGAATCCGCTCCCTGCTGGCGCTCGACGACGGCATCGAGGTGGTGGCCGAGGCCGGCGACGGCCGCCAGGCGGTGGAGCTGATACCGCAGGTGCGACCGGACGTGGTCCTGATGGACATGCGCATGCCGGTGATGTCCGGGCTGGAGGCGCTGCAGGTCCTGTCGCGTCAGGACCTGCTGCCGCCGACCATCATCCTCACCACTTTCGACGATGACCAGCTGGTGCTGGCCGGGCTTAAGGCCGGCGCCAAGGGTTACCTGCTCAAGGACGTGACCCTGGCACAGCTGGTCGGTGCCATCCGCACCGTGGCCGACGGCGGTTCGCTGGTGCAGCCGGCCGTGACCCAGCGGCTGCTGTCCGGCCTGGAGCACATGCGCAACGAGTTTGTCAGCCTGGACCGTCCGGACCCGTTGACCGACCGCGAGACCGAGATCCTGCGCCTCATGGCCAGCGGCTTCTCCAACAAGGAGATTGCCAATTCGCTGGGGGTGGCCGAAGGCACCATCAAGAACCACGTGTCCAACATCCTTTCCAAGCTGGGCGTGCGCGACCGTACGCGCGCCGTATTGAAGGCGTTCGAGCTGCAGCTGGTGTGAGGAAATTCTTTTCAGGACAATGACTTGAGGTCCATTTATGGCCCTCCGGCGGGGTTGCCCCCTACTTCAGGGGCGTCGGTATGCGGTACCCTTCGATTTCTTTGTCCATACAAATACGCAGCCGGCACGGAAACCGGTGCGCCAATCCCGATAAACAATGCCCGCGAAGCCTGCTAGGATTGGCGCTTCGCTTCAATCAACCCGGCCGTGGGATCGGCCCCGGAGACTCTCTGAATGACCCGTATTATCGAGTTCCTGATCGCCTTGGGGATCGTGGCTGGCCTGTTCGTCATCATTGGCGTATGTCTGCCGGGCGAGCGTCACATCACCGAAAGCATCGAGACCAACCGCAAGATGACGATCGTGTACGACACGGTCAGCAGCCTGCGCCGCTTCAAGGACTGGAACCCGCTGGTACTGCGCGATCCCGCCGTTGAACTGAAGCTGTCCGGCCCGGCCTCCGGCGTCGGTGCCACCCTCGACTTCACCTCCAAGGACCTGGGCACCGGTTCCTGGAAGATCACCGAAGCCGAAGAGAACAAGCGTGTTGCGATCGCCATCGATGACGCCACCAAGGGTCACGACAAGATCACCACCTTCACCCTGGAGCCGACCGGCAAGGGTGGCCGTAACGTCAAGATCACCCAGGACTACTCGGTGAAGTACGGCTTCGACCTGTTCGGCCGTTATGCCGGCCTGTATGTCAGCCGCCAGATCGGCGACGACATCAAGATGGGCCTGTCGCGCATGGCCAACATGCTGGCCACCGTCCCGAACGTCGACTACCGCACGCCGGAAGCCCCGCTGACCGATCTGGGCATCGTCGATGTGCCGGCTGAGGACCTGCTGGTCGTCAACGCCGGTAACGTGGACCGCGGTCAGGACACGATCACCAAGTCCATCAAGGACAACCAGGAGTGGATCAAGCGCGTGATGGAGGCCAATGGCCTTGAAGCCGCCGGTCCGTTCCGCATCATCACCACCGACTTCGGCCAGGAGAAGTACGCCTTCGACATCGCCCAGCCGGTGAAGAAGAAGGGTGCTGAAGGTGCCACCGCTGAAGAGCTGACCGTCAAGATCGACGGCGGCGCGCCGGTCAAGTACGTGCATGTGGCTCCGCACCGTTCGGCGCATGCGGCCTACACCGGCCACATGGCGGGTCTGGACGTGGCCCGCAACGGCCTGCGTGCCTGGGCGGTGACCTCCGGCAACGAAGTGATCGACCGTCCGTACGAAACCTGGAAGGACGGCATCGACAAGTCGTTCACCCCGGAAGGTACCTACGACATCTACTGGGCCGTCAAGTAAGCTTCGGCTGACCCATGTAGTGCTGGACACGAAAACGCGCCGCTCATTGCGGCGCGTTTTTTTTTTCATCTGGCGCCCGGCAAGGGCGCTGCGCAAGGAACCCACATGTTCAATCTCGAACGTCGCGCACGTAAGCCTTCCCTGCTGGCCTGCCTTGGTGCGCTGCTGGCGGCGGCCTCGATCGGCCTGTCCGCCTACGCATCGCACGGTGTGGCCGACCCGCTGGCGCAGCAGCACCTGAACATGGCGGCACTGTATGCGTTCGCGCATGGCGCGGTGCTGGTGGCGCTTGGCCCGCGTGCGCAGGGGGCGACCGCGCACCTGGCGCTGTACGTGCTGCTGCTGGGCGTGTTGCTGTTTTCCGGCAGCCTGGTGGGCGGCGCCTTGTGGCAGTGGCCGAAGCGGATGGCGCCGATCGGGGGCACCAGCATGATGGCCGGGTGGGTGTTGCTGGCGATCAATGCGTTGAGGCGGTGACTGAGTCGAGGTTGTTTCTTCGATCCATGCTGATGCGATCTGCACCGTCCATGGGCGTTACTTTTCTTTTCGCGCGAAAAGAAAAGTAACCAAAAGAAACGCGCCGCCGGCCGCGAGCCGGTGCTGCGCACCGGTCCCCTGCGCTCCTCGGCCCGTCGAGGGGCGGTGCGGAAAGCAGCCGAGCATGGCTCGGCTCTACAGAATCGCAAGCACCTCTTCGCCCTCGCCGGACCTGCGGTGCTCGGCTCGCTTGAAGGCGGACCCAACAGCCGCGCGCTGATCCGTTGTAGAGGCTTCGAGCGAAGCGACCGGCTTTTGTCTTTGCTGTCTTGTTCCATCCCGCGGCCAGGCGCTGACCGCTCCAGGCTTTCGCCACGAGGGGCTCAGCCGTTGGCCGGTCTCCAGCACCAGTGCCAGGGTTCGTAGACGATGCCGTGCGGGTTGTCGCGTGGGTAACTCAGATGGAAGCCATGCCCGCCGGCATGCACCTGCAGCCAGGCGAACGCGTCGGTGGCTTCGAACGATTCTTCAGCCGGCGCATCGCCAGGTGTGCCGATGTCCAGCGCGTAGCCGCTGTGGTGTTCGCTGAAACCCGGGGCGGCATTGACCTTCAGGATCTCTGCCACGCTCAAGCCGCGCGCCAGCTTCCGCTCGAAGATGCCCAACTGGTAGGCATGGCTGCGGAAGCCGGAGATGGCGTCCAGCGCAATTCCATCCTGTGCCGCGTGCAGTCGCATCCGCCGCCAGCCCTGCGCGGCGGCACGGTGCAGCCACAACGGGCGGGCGAAGCGGTCGCGGCCGGCGAAGTGCAGCAGGCAGGGTTCGGGTTCGAGCGGCAGCCCGCTGTCGCCGGCATAGCGCTGTGCATCCAGGCCAAGCTGCTGCAGGCGCTGCTGCAACCCGGCGAGCGGCAGCCACTGATCTTCCAGTCCGGCGCCGAAGGGCCGTGCAGCCGCGGCATCCAGCAGTGCCAATGCTTCCTCGACCCCGGGTTCGCGCGGCAGGCGCGGCACCATGGCGTGGACACCCTGCGCCAGTACCACCGCCAGATAGCGGCCATCACGCTTGCGCCGCAGCACCCACTGTGCCTGCGACAGCAGGCGTGCATCCAGGTTGCTGCGTGCACGCAGCAGGTGCGCGGGCCACAGCTCGATGGCCTCGGTGTTGATCAGCAGGGGCGCGCGTCGTTGCATCGCAGCAGCTTACTGCCGTGGCGCCGACGCGGCCACCTTGCGCAGCACATCGAGCAGCGCCTGCGGCCGGTCCACGCTGAGCAGCAGCGTGCTGCCGTCACTGACCGGCAGGGCGAGGACACGCGCACGATCGGTGACCAGAGCGAAGCCCTTGCCGCCCCCGTGCAGGCGGAAGTGGCCGGAATAGAAGCCCGGCACTGAATAGCCATTGGTTTTGACACGGATGCCATAGCGGCGGTCACGCTGCAGGTCGACCACCTCGGCCTGGTCCAGCCGCAGCTGCGCCACCGGGACGCGGCGGCGGTACATCGTCGAGCGCACATCCAGCACGTTGTCGGCCAGTTCCACCCGGCGACGGAAGAATGCTGCGCCCAACCCGATGCCGAGTACCGCGATCACCAGCAGACTCCAGGCGGCACTGCCACCCATCCGGAACCAGGGCGGCGACAACGTTACTTCGATCCAGGGCGCCGTGGCCGGCGCCTTGTACAGCTGTGCGTACACGCACGCTACGAAGGCAGCCAGCAGCGGAAGCACGATCCACAGCACGCGCAACGGCGAGCTCTCGGCCACTTCAAACGTCTTCGGGTCGCTGCCGCCCATGCGTCAGGCCTCCTTCTTGAACACCAGCATCGCCGGGCGCATCGGCGCCGGGATGATGATGTTGACCAGTTCCCAGCCCAGTTGGCCCTGGCGGCTGAGTTCGGCCTGGATGTCCTCGGCCTTGAGCAGGCCCATCATGGACGTCTTGACCTCGATGGTCTGGTAGCTCCAACGCTTGCTCATTCCTTGTCCTCCGACGATGGCGCGGGTCTCGGCAGGCGTCCCGCCTTGCGCAGGGCGTCGCGCAGCACGTATTCGATCTGCGCGTTGAGGCTGCGCAGTTCGTCATCAGCCCAGCGCTGCGCAGCAGCCAGGACGTCGGCATTGATGCGCAGCGGGTAGGCTTTCTTCTCACTCATGGGGGCTCCTGGCGGGGCGGTGGGGCACCCCGTTGCGAGTGTGGCTCAATACAGCGAGCCGGCATTGACGATCGGCTGGGTGCCGCGGTCCGAGCACAGCACGGTGAGCAGGTTGCTGACCATGTGCGCCTTGCGTTCCTCGTCCAGCTGCACCACGCCGTTCTTCTGCAGTTCGGCCAAGGCCATCTCGACCATGCCCACCGCACCAGCAACGATACGCGTGCGCGCGGCGATCACCGCGTTGGCCTGCTGGCGTTGCAGCATCGCCTGGGCGATTTCGGCGGCGTAGGCCAGGTGGCTGATGCGCGCGTCGATCACCTGTACACCGGCATCGGCCAGGCGCTCGGCCAGCTCGTTCTTCAGATGCTGGGAGATCTCGCTGGCGTGGCTGCGCAAGGCCAGCTGTCCATCCTCGTGCTGGTCGTAGGGGTAGCTGGTGGCCATCGCGCGCAGCGCGGATTCGGACTGGATGTGCACGAAGCTCTCGTAGTCGTCCACGTTGTAGACCGCCTCGGAGGCGTCGACCACCTGCCAGACGATCACCGCGGCGATCTCGATCGGGCTGCCGTCCAGCTCGTTGACCTTCAGCTTGCCGCTCTCGAAGTTGCGCACGCGCTGGCTGACTCGGCGCTTGGTATAGAAAGGGTTGTTCCAGCGCAGGCCGTTGTCCTTCACCGTGCCCACGTACTTGCCGAACAGGCTCAGCACCGCCGCCTGGTTGGGCTGGATGGTGTACAGGCCGGCCAGCGTGAACACGCCCAGGACTACCAACAACGCCCCCAGCAGCATCAGCAGCAGGTTGGGCGAGCCGACGCTGGCCTTGGCGGCCACACCCAGTACGAACAGGGCGGCGCCAGCGAGGGCGACGAGCAGGGCGACGGCCAGCGTGCCGAGGCCGTTGAGCGAAGACAGCGACTTCTCTTTCATGGCGGTACGTCCTTGAGGGTTCGAACAGAAGATATCAAAGTGATATCACTTCCAGGCTACCGTTCGTCGGATGGCATGGCCAGAGGGCGCGGCCAGCTAGAATGCCCATCCGCCTTCACATTGCTGCTGGAACCGCCATGGCCAAGCTTGGAACTCCGTTGTCCCCCTCCGCCACCCGCGTGCTGCTGCTGGGCTCGGGCGAACTCGGCAAGGAGGTGGCCATCGAGCTGCAGCGGCTGGGCGTGGAGGTGATCGCCGCCGATCGCTACGCCGATGCGCCGGCCATGCAGGTCGCGCACCGCTCGCACGTGATCGACATGCTCGATGCGATGGCGCTGCGCGCTCTGATCGCCGAGGAGCAGCCGCACCTGGTGGTGCCGGAGATCGAGGCCATCCACACCGAGACCCTGGTCCAGCTGGAACAGGAGCAGGGCCTGCGGGTGATCCCGACCGCGCGTGCTGCACGCCTGACCATGGACCGCGAAGGCATTCGCCGCCTCGCCGCCGAAACCCTGGGCCTGCCGACCTCGCCGTACCGCTTCGTCGATACCGAGGCCGAGTACCGTGCTGCGGTGGCCGCCATTGGCCTGCCGTGCGTGGTCAAGCCGGTGATGTCGTCCTCGGGCAAGGGCCAGAGCACCCTGCGCAGCGAGGCGGACATCGCCCCGGCATGGGAGTACGCGCAGACCGGTGGCCGTGCCGGGGCCGGCCGCTGCATTGTCGAAGGTTTCATCGATTTCGACTACGAGATCACCCTGTTGACCGTGCGCCATGCCGGCGGCACCTCCTTCTGTGCGCCGATCGGCCACCTGCAGAAGGATGGTGACTACCGCGAAAGCTGGCAGCCGCAGCCGATGTCGGACAAGGCGCTGGCGCGTGCCGAAGAGATCTCGCGCGCGATTACCGACGACCTTGGCGGCTGGGGCCTGTTCGGCGTCGAGCTGTTCGTGAAGGGCGATGAAGTGTGGTTCAGCGAAGTGTCGCCGCGCCCGCACGACACCGGCCTGGTGACCCTGGTATCGCAGGAGCTGAGTGAGTTCGCGCTGCATGCGCGCGCCATCCTCGGCCTGCCGATCCCGCTGATCCGCCAGAGCGGCCCGTCGGCATCGTGCGCGCTGTTGGCGCACGGCGAGGGCGTGCCGTACTTCAATAACGTCGCCGCCGCCCTGCAGGTGCCGGATACCGCCGTGCGCCTGTTCGGCAAGCCGAGCGTGCACGGCCACCGCCGCGTGGGCGTGACCCTGGCGCGCGCGGAAACCATCGACGAAGCACGCGCCATCGCGCGTGACGCCGCAGACGCCATCGGCGTCGAACTGCGGCCGTAAAGCAAAAAGGGGACGGAGGGGATTAAGTCGTTTGTGGCACAAACGGCTTAATCCCCTCCGTCCCCTTTTTGAAAGGCCGCCGGGCATGGCCCGGCGCTACCGGGTTATTTCACGTCCACCCACACCAGGTGGTGGTCGCTGCCGTCGGCGATCTTCGCTTCCGGGCTTTCATTGGCTGGCCAGAAGATGCCGCTGCCCACGTATTCGAAACCGGTCGAGGGCAGCACGTAGTCCAGGCGCATGGTGCCGGACTTCGGGCCGAAGTCGCCGGTGGCGTGGAACGGTGCGCCCTTGCGCTCGATGCCCTTGGCCGCATAGGCCAGGCTGGTCTGCTCGCCGCCGACGCTGCGCGGGGTGGGGTAGCGCAGCACGCGGGCGTTCTCGATCAGCTCGACGATTGCTTCATGGCGGCCATCGCCATCGACCGGGTCGTTGTTGAGGTCGCCGAGGATCACGAAGCGCGCGTCCTGGGCCAGGCCGCCGCACTGGCCCTTGTCGTCGCACAGCCAGGGCTTGTCACCCTTGGACAGGTATTCCTGCCACAGGCGCAGTTCGTCGTGGTTGCGCGCGGCGTTGCGCTTTTCCGGGCCGTCGAACACCGGCGGGGTCGGGTGCGAGACCAGCGCGTGGACCACGCCGCCCGGGGTCTTCACCGGCACGTCCCAATGCGACTTCGACGACAGGCGCAGCTGCGACCACACGTGGTCGTTGTAGAAGCTCTTGCCGGTGCGCGGATCGACCGGACGGATCGCGCCGGGCATCGCGCTCCACTTCAGCAGCTGGAAGCTGCGCACCTTGGCTTCGTCGATCGGGTAGCGCGACAGCACCAGCATGCCGTACTGGCCGGGGTGCAGGCCGTAGCCCCACGCATCGTTGCCGCGGCTGCGGCCTTCGCCGCCGACCACGCCGTTGTTGTCCAGGTCCAGTCCGCTGGGCACGCCGGTATTGACCGGGGCCAGGTAGCGGTAGGCGAAGTGCAGCGGCTTGCCGCCGCCGGGCTGGGCCACTTCCAGGTAGCGCTTCTGGAACAGGTCGGCGGCGCGATGGGCGTCGTCGAAATCGAATTCGTTCAGCAGCACCAGGTCCGGGCGTACCTGCTGCAGCACCGCAGCGATCTTGCGCGCGTGCTCGCTGTCGCCTTCCAGTTCCTTGATCAGGCCGCCGGCGTCGTCTGAGTACAGCGAAGTGTTGTAGGTGGCCAGGCGCAGCGCAGTGGACGGCTTTTCGGTCATCGCGGGGGACGTGGCGAAGGCGGGGGCGGTGGCGCCGCAGAGCAGGGCCAGGGCGAGGATCAGGGGATGGCGGCGGGTCATGTTCATGGGCCGTATTGTGCACCCGGCCCGGTGTCAGTGGTTTGTCAGCGCCCGTCCAGATCATTGTCGAAATCGTGCCAGCGGCGGCCATCGTAGGCTTCCAGCGGATGGAAGCGGCGCTTGTAGTCCATCTTCTGGTGGCCGCGGATCCAGTAGCCCAGATACACGTGCGGCAGCCCCTCGCGGCGCGCCCATTCGATCTGCTGCAGGATCGCGAAGGTGCCCAGCCCGCGCGCGGCGTGGTCCGGGTCGAAGAAGGTGTAGACCGCCGACAGGCCGTGCTCGGTGACGTCGGTCACCGCCACCCCCAGCAGCTGGCTGGGCTGGCCGTCGTGGCCGGGCAGGCGCATTTCCATGAAGCGGGTGTGCGACCAGCTGCCGATCAGGAACTGCTCGAACTCGTGCGGGCCGTGATCGTCCATGCCGCCGTTGGCGTGGCGATGGGTGAGGTAGCGGTGGTACAGCGCGAACAGGTCGTCGCGGGCGGTGGCGGCAGTGATCCGCACCTCCAGGTCGTCATTGCGGGCGGCACAGCGGCGTTGGCTGCGGTCCGGGGCGAAGCGCGCCACCGGGATGCGCACCGCCACGCAGGCCTGGCAGTGCGCGCAATGCGGCCGGTAGACCAGGTCGCCGCTGCGGCGGAAGCCCCAGCTCAGTGCCAGTGGGTACAGGCCACCAAGGCGGCGATCGTGCGGGTCCAACACCAGGTCGCGCGCCACCCGGTCCGACCAGTACCCGCAGGGGTGCTCGCCGGTCTGGAAAAGTCGCAGTTCGTCGTCTCTGTCGCCATGTATCGCCATAGGCACAGCATAGCCCCAGCCTGTCGCAGTGGTGGCGACTGTCCGCCGGATGAATGGAACTGGCAGAGGCGTCAACCGACGTCGTGCCCGGGCGTTGTTGTCCCCCGAGGGTGAAGTGATCACCCCGACGCTGTTCCCATCCCCAGGAGTGACCTCATGATCCGTACCCCCCTGCTGCTGGCCCTGTTGCTGGGCACCTCTGCTTCCGGAATCGCGCTGGCCGCCGACACCCCGGCCACGCCGGCACCGCGCCCGGCCAAGCTGGACACCAACGGTGACGGCGTCATCGACCGCAGTGAGGCGGCTGCCAACCCGCGCCTGGCCGCGAAGTTCGACGAGCTGGACAAAAACAAGGACGGCAAGCTTTCGCGCGATGAGCTGCCGCGCTGGAAGCACGGTCGCCGTGGCCACGGCGGTGAGCGCTGGGCCAAGCTGGACGTCAACAAGGACGGCCGCATCAGCCGCGAGGAGGCAAGGGCCGACCCGCGTCTGGCCGCGCGCTTCGACCAGCTCGATCTCAACAAGGACGGCTACCTGGACAAGGCCGACCGCGAGCTGCACATGAAGCAGCATCGTGATGCCTGGTTCGCTGCCGCCGACACCAACAAGGACGGCCAGCTGAGCAAGGCCGAGTTCGATGCGGCCAAGGGCCCGATGCATGGCGGCCCCCGCCATGGCGGCCCGCGTGACGGCGCTGCACCGGCGCCGCAGCGCTGAAGGTCAATGCAGTGAATGACGACAACGCCGGCAGAGTGCCGGCGTTGTCCGTCATACGTTTCCGCTGCGCATCAGCGCATACACCACCAGACCGATCACGAAGACGTTCGCCCCGATGATGCCGGTGCGCCCGTAGACGGATTCGTATTGCCAGTTGGTTCCGCTGCGGCCGCGCCGCGCCGAATCGCGCGCGATCATGGGGGCCATCACGCGCTGCAGCGGCACCAGGCACTGGTAGTTCACCGTACCCAGGCCGATGACGAGAATGGCAAGTTGCAGCCACAGCGGCACCTGCAGCATCAGCGAGACCAGCAGGCTGGTGCAGACGACCATCGCAGTGAACGTATTGAGGTGCACGAACCGTCGCACGGCCGCCCGCTCCTGCGGGGTGTCTGCGAAGCGCAGCAGGAAGCGGCCCCCCAGATAGCTGCCGATGATGCCACCGACGACGCCCCCGGCAACGGCGGCCCAGTTGCTGGCGGGTATCAGGTGCAGCTGGCTGGCGGCGGCCGTCAGTGAACCCATGGCTGCGCCGCCTGCGGCACTGACGCCGCCCAGGCCCAGCTTGCTGCCGCCCACGCCGACGCCGGTGCCGATCAGGATCGCGGCACTGGCGGTGCCGGGTGCGGCCACCAGCACCATCGACACCACGGCGGTGGCGAATGCGGCGCTTGGTGCACTACTGCGCGCGAATTCGCCGAAGCGCTGCAGCAGGCCTTCGCGCACCAGGGCACGTGCACGCGACAGGCGCTTGCGCACGGCCGCATCGCTGAGCCCGAGCAGGTCGGCGACCTGCTGCGAGCGCTGTCCTTCGCGGTAGTACAGCAACAGGACTTCGCGGCTGTCAGCGGGCAGGGCGGAGATGATGTCCTCGGCGGCGATCTCCTCTTCCACCCGCTGCAGGCGATCGGCCGCACCTGGGGCCGGGTCGGCGGCCATGCCCATCGCCACCTCCGCGGCCTCGCCGGTCAGCGGCCGGCCACGTTGCGCACGCAGCCAGTCGCGGGCCAGGTTGCGGGTGATCTGCCGCAGCCACGGCAGGAAACTGGTCGAGCTGCGCAGCTGGTGCAGCTGCTGCCAGCCCTTCACGAAGGCCTCCTGGGCGATGTCCTCGCTGGCCTGACGATCGCGGGTGATGGCCAGCGCGATGGCGGTAACGGTGTTCTGGCAGGCCAGCACGATGCGGCCATAGGCGTGCTGGCAACCGCTGGCGGCGGCGGGCAGTTCGCGTTCCAGGGTCTGGTCGATCGATGCGGCGAACGTCGTCATGGCGGCGGCTCTCCTGCTGGGATTGTGTCCCATGACGGAGCCGCGCGCCCAATGTGACCAGCATTCTGTGCGGTAGCGCCGGCCAGCGGCCGGCACTACCCGTGCGTCACTTCGAGGGCTGGATGCGGACCCGGACTTCTTCCTCTTCCGGTGCGGCCTGCGGAGCCGGTTGCGTCTGCTGCGGCTGGGCCTGCGGGGCAGGGGCCGGTGCGACCGGCGCCGGGGCGCCGCGATGGCGCAGGCCGATCACCAGCGCCACGCCGGCGATCACCACCAGCAGGGCGATGCGAATGCGCCAGGCCCAGCTGCGGCCACCGCTGCCCTGTTCCGGCGCGTCGCGGAAGGCGAATTCGGCGGTCGGATGGTCGCGGCGGGTGGTGTCGAGCAGTCGCGCCTCGCGCAGGATTTCACGCGCGCGCGGCTGGTCGTCGGCGCGCACGATCCACACCGCTGGGTAGGCGTTGGCGTTGCCCAGGTCGGTATAGCTGAACTGGCCGCGGCGACGGGTCTTGTACGAGCGCCCGTTGGTCACCTTGACGTCGATGCCATGCCCGCGCAGCAGCTCGGCGACGCCTTCGACGGTTTCCACGCGCTGGCTGCTGAATATCTGGCGCATGGGTTTACTCCTTGGCCGGCACGGCGGCGGCCGCGGCCTGGTCGGGAACGACGCGGATCAGGCCTTCCTGCGCGGTGCTGGCCACCAGCACGCCGTTGCGGGTGAAGAACTGGCCGCGGGCCAGGCCGCGCGAATCCTGCGCGCTGGGGCTGTCCAGCGAATACAGCAGCCAGTCGTCGGCACGGAACGGGCGGTGGAACCAGATCGCGTGGTCGAGCGAGGCCATCTGCACGTGCGGGTGGTAGTAGCTGATGCCGTGCGGGAACGTCGCCGTGCCCAGCAGGTGGAAGTCGGAGGCGTAGGCCAGCAGCGCCTGGTGCAGTTCGGGCGCATCGCCGACCGGTTCGCTCAGGCGCAGCCACACCTGGTGGTAGGGCGGGCGCTTGGGCGGGTTCAGTTCATCGCGCGGGTAGACGTGGCGGAACTCGAACGGGCCGCCACGCGACAGCCAGCGCTGCACCTTGATCGGCAGTCGCTCCAGCACCTCGGCCGGCAGCGGCCGGTTCGGTTCGATGTCTTCCGGCTGCGGCACCTCGGGCATCTTGTGCTGGTGCTCGGCGCCGGTCTCGGCCTGCTGGAAAGAGGCCGCGCAGAAGAAGATCACCTTGCCGTGCTGGATCGCGGTGACCCGTCGCACCGAGAAGCTGCCGCCATCGCGGGTGCGGTCCACGTCGTAGACGATCGGGTGGTCGATGTTGCCAGCGCGCAGGAAATAGGCGTGCAGCGAGTGCACGTGGCGGCCATTGTCGACCGTGGCCTGCGCTGCGGCCAGCGCCTGGCCCAGCACCTGCCCGCCGAACACGTACTTGGTGCCGATGTCGCGGCTCTGCCCGCGGAACAGGTTGTCCTCCAGCCGCTCCAGCGTGAGCAGGTCGATCAGCTCGGAGACGACGGGTTCGGGCATGTCGTTCAAGGGGGCGGCCACAGCAGTGAAGAGGCCCCGATTATACCGGTGCAGGCCAGCCCATCATCGGCACTACCGGCTACTTGCCCAGCCGCGCCACCAGCGCCTGCAGCGCGTTCTGTGCATCCGGGGCGAACCAGGCCTCAACGAAGCGGTCCAGCTGGATCAGGTCCGGGTGCAGCGCCTCGTGCAGGTCGGCGCGGGCGATGGCGCGGGTCAGCAGCATCGGCTGGCGCGGCTGCTTGAGCAGGTTCTGCAGCCAGGCCACGGCACGTGCCACCACCAGGTCACCCTCGGCCAGCTCATCGACCAGCCCGATCTGCAGCGCCTGTTCGGCCGGCACCAGCGAACCGGTGGTGAGCAGCACGCCGGCACGGTGCACACCCACCGCACGCCGCAGCAGGCGCTGGATGCCCTCCGGCGCGATCAGGCCGACCTGCACTTCGTTCAGGCCGATGGCGTACGGCCGCGACGGATCGGCGCTGCGCGCCATCACCCGGTAATCGCAGCACAGCGCCAGCACGCAGCCACCGGCCGGGGCGTGGCCGGTGATCGCGGCCACCACCGGGATACGGCTCTCGGCCAGCGTGCGCACCGCGCCGAAGAAGGCGTTCCAGGTGTCCAGCAGCCTGTGCTTGTCATCGCCGTGCGAGAGCAGGTGCGGCACGTCCATGCCGCCGGTGAAGATGCGCTCGCTGCCCGACAGCACGATGCCGTGCGCGTCTTCGGCCATGGCCAGCTCGATGGCGTGGATCAACTGCCGGCACAGGTCGGTGTCCAGTGCGTTGACCGGCGGCCGCGCCAGGCGCAGCTCGCGGATGGGGCCGTGGTTGATCACCTCGATGAGCGTCGTCATGCTGCGGTCTCGTTGCGAAGAAGGAACCTGGGCGATGATAACCAAACCATTCGTTGGCGTACTGTGGGTTCTGTGTGCGGCCGCAGCATCGGCTTCAGCGGCCGAACCGGCCTGCGTCACGGTGGAGCAGGGCTGGGCGCGGTTGCCACCGAATCCGGCGATGCCGATGACCGCTGGTTACGGCGTGATCCACAACGGCTGCAGCAAGGCGGTGGCAATCACTGGCGCAGCCAGCAGCAGCTTCGATGATGTGTCACTGCACGAGACCACGATTGTCGATGGCGTCAGCCGGATGCGCGCGATCGAACGCCTGCCGCTGGCGCCGGGCGCGCGTGCCGAGCTCAAGCCCGGCGGCCTGCACCTGATGCTGATGCAGGGCAAGGGCGCGTTGAAGGAAGGCCAGGCGCTGCCGTTGCGGCTGCAGCTGGAAGGCGGCGGCGAAGCGAGTGCGACGTTGATCGTGCGCAAGGC
>NZ_JAOBZT010000076.1:0-18326 GCF_029839005.1 Stenotrophomonas sp. GD03958
ACCTTCGACAGATTCCCGCGGCGGTGGGTAGGTGTCGACCTTGGTCGACGCGGTAGATCCACGCCATGCGTGGATGGAAGCGTCTGTAAACTGTCTGGAGAAAAGCCCCCTTCTTGTTGAAGGGGGCGCGCCGACAGGCGCGGGGATAAGGAAAAATGCGCGGACACGGCGCGCAATAGTGCGCCGTGTCTTGGGCGCGTCATTACCTCGCACTATCATGCGCGGATGACTTCCGTACGCCTGACCTGCGCGCTGGCGCTGCTGCTGCCATTGGCCGCCTGCACCACCGCGCCCGCCCCTTCCGCCTCCGTTCCCACACCCGTCGCTGCGGCCGCGCCGCCCAAGCTGCTCCTGATCTCCATCGATGGCCTGCGTGCCGACGCGCTGGACCGCGGCCTGACCCCCAACCTGCAGCGACTGATCGACGGCGGCGTGCGTGCACGCTGGATGACGCCGTCCTATCCGTCGCTGACCTTCCCCAACCACTACACCATCGTCACCGGCCTGCGTCCGGACCACCACGGCATCGTCAACAACAGCATGGACGATGCAACCCTGGGCCGTTTCGAACTGAGCAACCGCGACGCGGTCACCACCAGCGGCTGGTGGGGTGGCGAACCGATCTGGGTCAGTGCCGAGAACGCTGGCGTACGTTCGGCCACCACGGCGTGGCCGGGCAGTGAGTCTGAAATCCGCGGCGTGCGCCCCAGCAAGTGGCGCGTGTACGACGGCAAGCAACCGCTGGAACAGCGGGCCGGCATCGTGCTCGACTGGCTGGCGCAGACCGATGCTGATGCACCGCGCCTCACCACGCTGTACATGGAACACGTGGACAAGGCCGGCCACAACTACGGCCCCGAGTCGAAGCAGTATGCCGACGCCATCGTGCGCGCCGACCAGATCGTCGGCCAGGTGCTCGATGGGCTGCAGCAGCGCGGCCTGGCCGCGACCACCAACGTGATCGTGGTCTCTGACCATGGCATGGCCAGCGTGCCGGTCGGCCAGGTGATCTCCACCGAGTCGATGGCCGACCCGGCCATCGCGCGCAATATCAGCCAGGGCCAGTCGGTGGGTTTTGCGCCGGTCGCCGGCCGCGAAGCGGAAGCCGAACGCGCCCTGCTCGGACGCCACGCGCACTACGAATGCTGGAAGAAGGAGAACCTGCCGGCACGCTGGCACTACGGCACGCATCCGCGGGTTCCGGCCATCGTCTGTGCCATGGATGAAGGCTGGGATGCCCTGCACCAGGAGAAGATCGCCAAGCGTGCGAAGCAGGATCGTGGTTCGCATGGCTACGACAATGCCCTGCCCTCCATGCGTGCCGTGTTCGTGGCCAGCGGCCCGTCATTCCGACAGGGTTTGGTGATCGATGGCTTCGACAATGTCGACGTCTACCCGCTGCTGGCGCACCTGCTGCGGGTGCCGGCCGCGCCGAACGACGGAAATCCGGAAACGCTGAAGAAGACCCTGCGCTGATCCGGTTGTAGAGCCAAGCCCACGCTCGGCTGCATTGCGCCGAGCATGGGCTCGGCTCTACAAGAACGTGCATAAAAAAAACGCGGCGCCAGGCGCCGCGTTTTTCTTTGGACCGGTCGGTCGGCCGGATCAGGCCTTGGCGACGGCCTTCTTCGCCACAGCCTTCTTCGCCGGAGCCTTGGCCACGGTCTTCTTGGCAACCGGGGCGGCGGCGCCTACGGCGACCTTGCTCGCGGTGTGCGAACGGGCGTTGCCGTAGCTGGCGTTGTAGCGCTTGCCCTTGGCGGTCTTGCGGTCACCCTTACCCATGTCTTCAACTCCTCAAGTGTGAAATCTGGTTACCCCGTACTGACACGGGTTCGGCGGGGCCGCCTTGCTGGGCGCCCCCGCGCACGATCGAAAATCCTATCACGGAGCGCCTAGTGCGCGCAGCTGGCGTCGTGCACGTGGCCGTGGTTGAGGCGAAGGTTGACCAGGTGGGCCACCCCCACCAACAGGCCGCCGATGGTCATCACCACCGCATGCGGCACGGCGTTGTGGTGCAGCGGGTCGTACAGCACACCGGCCCACAACGCGACCAGGCCGGGAATCAGGAAGCCCAGCGCGCGCAGCGCGCCGTGGCGGCGGTAGCCCCATACCAGGCTGAACAGCCCGAGCAGGGTCACGAACACCACCAGCGCCTGCTCCACGCCATCGCTCAGCCAGAACGACAGGCCCAGCGAAGGCGCCGCCGCCAGCAGTACGGGAATCACCGCGCAGTGCACCGCGCACAGCATCGAACCGGTGGCGCCGAAACGGTCGAGCAGATGGCGCAGGCGTGAGGACAGGGACATGACTTCCAGCAGGGTCGGCGAATCGTTATGGAATAATATAACATCCCTTCCCGAACCGCACGGTTTCCCCTCCCCCTCTCCCATCGGCGGGATTCGTGCGCCCTGCGATTGATACATTGTAACAAAGGACCTGCCCATGCCCGCCCACACCCCTCGGCTCAAGCCGCATTCCCTGGCCCTGGCCCTCGCCGCCCTGCTGCCGTCTGTTGCCTTCGCAGCCGGCCAGGACACCTCCCATGGTGACCGCCACCTGACCGAACTCTCCTCGGTACAGGTCACCGCGTCGCCGCTGCAGGGCGATGCCGAATCGCTGGCCCGCCCGGTGGAGGTACTGGCCGGTGACCGCCTGGACGAGCAGAAGGCCGGCACCCTCGGCGATACCGTGGCCAAGCTGCCCGGCGTACAGAGCACCTTCTTCGGGCCCGGCGTCGGGCGCCCGATCATCCGCGGCCAGGAAGGCCCGCGTGTGGCCGTGCTGTCCAACGGCATGGGCAACATGGATGCCTCTACCGTCAGTGCCGACCACGCCACCAGCATCGAGCCGTTCCTGGCCGACCAGATCGAAGTGCTGAAGGGGCCGGCGACGCTGCTGTTCGGCAGCGGTGCCATCGGTGGTGCGGTCAATGTGGTCGACGGCCGCATCGCGCGGGAGCTGCCCGAGCGCCCGCTCAGCGGCCGCGCCGAGCTGCGTGGCAATTCGGTAAACAACGAGCGCAGCGGCATGTTCCGCCTCGATGGCGTCAGCGGCAATGTCGTGCTTCATGTGGACGGCCTGGTGCGCAATGGCGACGACTACCGCATTCCCGGCTATGCGGTGATCGACAGCCTGGAAGACCACCACGACGACCACGACCATGACCACGCAGGCGAGGAAGGCGAAGAGCCGCGTCGCGGCCGCCTCGACAACAGCTCGATCCGCACCCGTGCCGGTGGCGTCGGTGCGACCTGGCTGGGCGACGGCGGCTACTTCGGCGTGTCGGCCAGCACCTACCGCACCAACTACGGCATTCCCAACGGCGCGCACGTGCACGCCGATGGCGACGATCACGGCCATGACCACGGCCACGACCATGGCGACGAAGAGGAAGGCGGCGACGAGCATGACGTGCGCATCGACATGGTCCAGAACCGCTTCGAGACCAAGGCCGGCATCTATGACCCGGTCTCGTTCCTGAAGAACATCAACGCACGCGTGGCCTATACCGACTACGAGCACGTGGAGCTGGAGGCCGGCACGCCGTCGACCCGCTTCACCAACCGTGGCATCGAAGCGCGCCTGGAAGCGGTGCAGCAGCAGATCGGTGGCTGGGACGGTGCCTTCGGCCTGCAGTTCGGCAACAGTGATTTCGGTGCCAAGGGCGAAGAGGCGTTCGTTCCGGATACAGGCACGAAGAACATCGGCCTGTTCGTGCTGCAGGAAAAGCAGTTCGGACCGTTCAAGCTGGAACTGGGCGGCCGCCACGACCAGGTCAAGCTGGACCCGACCGGTGATTACCGGCGCCGCACGTTCGGCGCCACCAACCTGTCTGCCGCCGGCATCTGGAAGCTCAACGACGCCGTTGACCTGCGCATCGGCGTGGACAGCTCCGAGCGTGCACCCACCAACGAAGAGCTGTACGCCGCCGGCGCGCACATCGCCACCCGTTCGCTGGAAATCGGCGACGCCAACCTGAAGACCGAGCGCGGCCAGCGCGTGGAACTGGGTATCCACACCCACAGCGAGCGCCTGGACTTCTCCGCGTCGGTCTACCAGACCAGGTTCAAGGACTTCATCTACCTGGCCGACACCGGTGTTACCGAAGGCCTGCCGGTCCGCGCCTGGACCCAGCAGGACGCGGTGTTCCGCGGTGCCGAGGCCGAAGCGCTGGTGCACCTGTTCGAGGGTGGCGCCGGTGACTGGGATCTGCGCCTGTTCGGTGACTACGTGAAGGCCAAGCTGGATGGCAGCGGCAGCCGCAACCTCGACATCGCCGTGCCGCACGGCGACCACAACCACAATTACAACGTGGAACTGGCCAACACCGGCTACCTGCCGCGTATTGCCCCGGCCCGCGTCGGCGCCGACCTGCGCTGGTCGAAGGACGGCTGGCGCGCCTCGGTCGGTGCGGTGCGCTACAGCCGCCAGAAGGACGTGGCGCAGAACGAGGAGCCGAGCGATGGCTACACCCTGGTCGACGCCCACCTGGCCTACCGCTGGGACCGCAACGCCAGCAACAGCTACGAGGTGTTCCTGGATGGCAGCAACCTGACCAACCGCGAAGTCCGTCCGCACACCTCGCTGCTGCGCGACTACTCGCCGCTGCCGGGCCGTGGCGTCGCATTCGGCATCCGCGCGTTCTTCTGATCGGCCTGCGCCGTCGGAACATTACCTGAGGGGGCCGAAAGGCCCCCTTTTCTTTGTCGCATATGGCATGAACTGGTGGAAGCGGCGCACTACCGACGCATCACCATCTGCTACGCGGCTAGACTCCGCCCGGTGTCAATCCAATAGACAAACTGAGCGGAAACAGTTGCATGGCCCCGAGTCTCGATGCCGAACTGGAAGAACGCTTCCTTGCAATCGCCAAATGCAGGAGAACCGCTTGGCTGGCCGGCGACATTGCGGAGGCAGAGCGTCGTTTTCCTTGAAAGCTGGGACATGATTCCAGAGCCCAAGTCATCCTATGACCACGCCCAGAGTTCATCGTATGGAATAGCAGTTTTCTATCGCGATACCGCCCAGTTTGAGAAGGCCAGAGCGTGGGCGATGGTCGCCAGAGACATTTATGGACAAGGAGAAGCCTCAAGCGAGTACATGGACGAGCTCCTTGCAACGATTGAGTTCGAATCGGGAAACCTTGATGCAGCCTACGCGCTGTTCGAACCGCAGCACCGCAAGTGCGGCAGACGTGCCTTTGAGGGCCATGAGAAGGGGTTCATTGATTTCATCAAGAGCAGGAAGAAGGCCAGATGAGCGGATCAGCCACCGGCTAGCCGCATCCGTTCCGGCGCCAAGCCTTTTCATCCACGCATGGCGTGGATCTACAACAACTCCAGCGGGGGCCTTCGGGCCCCGCTTTCGTTCAGATTCTCACCATCACGTATCCGTCACAAAGATGTGCGTACGACAACAAGCGGACAATCCCGTCACTCAATGTCTCGCCAACCGGACACTAATGTCCGAAAATATACCCATGACCGCCCAACGTGCCGATGCCGCTGCCCGCCGTGCCCTCATCCTCGACGCTGCCGATCATGTCTTCGGCCAACATGGCGTCACCGCCCCGCTGGATCTGGTGGTCGAACGCGCCCAGGTGGGCCGCGCCACCCTGTACCGCAATTTCCCCGACCGCACCGCGCTGATCCAGGCGCTGCTGCAGCGTACGGTCGACCGCATCCGGCGCCAGGTCGAACAGCTCGGCGACCGCGACGACGCCCTGTTCGAGGTATTCGAGGGCATGGCCCAGCGCATCATCGATTCGCCGGCGCTGGCCGATTACTGGCGTGCGGTCGATTCGGACGTGCCGTCCATGCGCGCTGCGCGCGAGACCGTGCGCGACCTGCTGGAGGAACCGATCGCGCGCGCCAAGGCCGCCGGACTGTGCCGTGCCGACCTGGAAAAGACGGATATTTCACTGATCTCGGGCATGCTGGGTGCGGCCCTGCGCGGCAAGACCCGCGACGAGCGCGCCCAGTTGGCCGGGCGCGCCCTGCAACTGTTGCGTGGGGGTCTCCAGGGAGCTGCCAGCGAGGCCCGTTGATGGTCCAGCCGTATCTGAAGCCGGTTCCGGATTGGGAGGAACATGAGAAGCCGACCATGCCCGGCTCGGCGTCGATGCCCTGGCACCCGCCGTACCGGCGTGCGGCCTATGCGCTGGTATCGTTGCTGGTAGCGATCACCGGCGGCCTCGGCAATGCGCTGGTCACCGCCAACCTGCCGTTCCTGCAGGGCCAGCTGGCGCTGACCCCGACCCAGGGCAGCTGGCTGGTAGCGGCCTATGCCATGGTCAACGTCACCGCCAACCTGCTGGCCTTCAAGTTCCGCCAGCAGTACGGCATCCGCCTGTTCGCCGAAATCGGGCTGGGGCTGTATGCGGCGCTGGCGGTGCTGCACCTGTTCGTCGGCAGCTTCGAGACCACGATGCTGACCCGTGCCGCCAGCGGCTTCGCCGGCGCGGCCTGTTCAACGCTGGGCACGCTGTACATGCTGCAGGCGCTGCCGCGGCGCTTCACCGGCAATCTGCTGGTGGTCGGCGTCGGCCTTTCCCAGCTGGCGGTGCCGATCGCCTGGATCGTTTCACCGGGCTTGGTGGATACCGGCCAATGGCACCAGCTCTATTCGTTTGAAGCCGGGCTGGCGCTGTGTGCGTTCGCCGCCGTGGTGGTGTTGAAGCTGCCGCCCGGCATCCAGGTGAAGGCGTTCGAGCCACTGGACTTCCTCACGTTCGCGCTGCTCGCCCCGGCCGTCGCCCTGCTGGTGATCGTGCTGGCGCAGGGCTACACGCGCTGGTGGCTCAATACAGCGTGGCTGGGCTGGGCGCTGATCGCTTCGATCGTGCTGTCCACCACCGCCTTGATCATCGAGCACTACCGGCGTAACCCACTGCTGCAGATCCGCTGGCTGTCGACGCTGCCGGTGCTGCATTTCATCGTCGGCGCCTTCCTGATCCGCTTCCTGACCACCGAGCAGTCCTACGGCGTGGTCAACCTGATGCGCACGCTGGGCATGGGACCGGACCAGATGCGGCCGCTGTTCGTGGTGATCCTGGCCGGGGTGATCACCGGAATCGCCGGTGCCTCGCTTACCTTCGGCCCGAAGCGGCTGATCGCCCAGCTGCTGATGGCGATCCTGCTGCTGGGCGCCGCCGCGTTCTTCGACCAGCACCGCACCAGCATGGATCGGCCGCACGACTTCTACGCCAGCCAGTTCCTGGCCTCGGTCGGTGCGGGCATGTTCATGGGGCCCCTGATCATGCTTGGCATCTCTGCTGCGCTGAAACAGGGCGTGGACCACATGATCACCTTCCTGGTGACGCTGTCGATCACGCAGACGCTGGGCGGCCTGGCCGGCTCGGCGGTGCTGGGCACCTTCCAGCTGCATCGCGAGCAACTGTATTCCAGCGCGCTGACCAGCCAGCTCGATCCGGCCGATCCGGTGGTAGCGCAACGCCTGCGTCTCCAGCAGCAGCTGTACAGCGCCCAGATCACCGACCCGGTCCTGCGCAGCGCACAGGGCAGCGCGCAGCTGGCACAGACCACGCGCCGAGAAGCCAACGTGCGTGGCTTCAACGATGTGTTCACCCTGAGCGGTTGGCTGGCGATCGGTTTCCTGTGCTGGTTGCTGCTGCTGTCGCTGCGTACCGCCGTACTGAAGCAATGGCGCAAGCGCCACCCGCCCGTGTCCACCGCGGCCACGCCGGCCGCATCCCGTTGAGTCCCCCCATGCCTCCCGTGCCGCCCCGACCCGACGACGCCGACAACGTCACCCCGCCGCCGCCCACCGACGCGGCGCCCGCGTCCACGCCGGTAGAACCCGCGGTCGCGCCGAAGTACCTCAAGCCCAGCGCGCGCAGCGTGGCGGTGATGGTGATTGTCGCCCTGCTGGGCATTGCGCTGATCCTGCGTGCCTGGCACCTGTGGCCGTTCACCAGCAGCGTGATGGTGACCGACAACGCCTATGTGCGCGGCCAGATCACGGTGATGGCGCCGCAGGTGAACGGCTATGTGACCGAGGTGCTGGTGAAGGACTTCCAGCACGTGAAGGAAGGCGAGCCGCTGCTGCGCATCGATGACCGCATCTATGCGCAGCGTGTCGCCCAGGCGCAGGCAACGCTGGACAGCGCGCGCGCGGCGCTGGCCAACTCCGACCAGTCGCAGGCGCAGAACCGTGCGCAGATCGCCTCGGCGCGCGCCACGCTCTCGGCCGGCCAGGCCGAACTGCAGCGCTCGCGCAACGAGCTGAAGCGCTACGAGGAACTGGCCGCACAGCAACTCGTGTCGATCAATGACCGCGACAAGTTCCGCACCAGCCAGGCCTCGGCGCAGGCCAGCGTGCAGCAGTCGCAGGCGCAGATCCGCATCGCCGAGGAAACGCTGGTGTCGACCCAGGTCGCGCGCAAAAGCCTGGAGGCCCAGGTGGAAAGCGCGCAGGCGCAGCTGGAGCTGGCCCGCATCGATCTGGCCAATACGGTGATCCACGCACCGCGCGACGGCCAGATCAGTGAAGCCAGCGTACGCGTGGGCCAGTACGTCGCGGCCGGCTCGCAGCTGCTGTTCCTGGTACCTGACACGCTGTGGGTGGTGGCCAACTACAAGGAAGGCCAGACCTGGGGGATGGCGATCGGCCAGCCGGCCACGTTCTCGGTGGACGCGTTCCAGGGGCAGGTGCTGAAGGGCCGTGTCGAAGAGATCGCGCCCGCCACCGGGTCGGAGTTCAGCGTGTTGCGCCCGGACAATGCCAGCGGCAACTTCACCAAGGTGGTGCAGCGGCTGCCGGTGCGGATCTCGATCGATCCGGGTCAGGCACTGGCGGCGCGGCTGCGGCCCGGCATGTCGGTGATCGTGCGGGTGGATACCGCAGGCAAACCGAAGGACTAGCCCTTGTCATGAAACGGGGTCAGATCCCTTTGCCACTGGCAAAGGGATCTGACCCCGTTTCCAAAATGCCGGCCAGCGGCCGGCACTACCATTGCGTTACCCCGCGCAGCGCGCGCAGAGACCGTGCACTTCAAGGGTCTGTGCCTGCGGCTGGAAGCCCAGTTCCTTGGCGCGCTTTTCCAGCTGGCTGACGATTTCCCGGTCTTCCAGTTCCACCGCGCTGTGGCAGCTGTTGCAGATCAGGAACGGCACCGAATGCGCGGCGCTGCTGGGGTGGTGGCAGGCCACGAAGGCATTCACCGATTCCAGCTTGTGCACGAAACCATTGGCCATCAGGAAGTCGAGGGCGCGGTACACGGTGGGCGGGGCATCAGCACCCACACCCTTGCCGTTGCGCACCCATTCCAGCAACTCATAGGCCTTGACCGGCTTGCCGGCCTCGGCGATCAGCTTCAGTACATTGGCGCGGATCGGGGTAAGGCGCAGCCCGCGTTCGCGCGAGACACGCTCGACCACCGCCACGAAATCCGATGCGTCGTGGACGTGGTGGTGCGGGGCGGTACAAGCAGTGGCGGTCTTGGCGGACATGCGCGTTCTCCGGTTCGGGCCTGGCAAGGATGCCTCAGGCCGTTGCTACCTTGGTGATGGCCACATCGATGCGTTTCAAGGCCTGCTCGCGGCCAGCCAGGTACACGGTATGGGAAATGTCAGGACTGACCTGGGTACCGGTGATGGCCACGCGCAACGGCTGGGCCACCTTGCCCATGCCGATCTCCAGCGCTGCGGCCGCGTCATGCAGGGCCAGGCCCACCGATTCGGCGGTCCATTCCGGCAACGCCGCCAGCAGCTCGCGGGCCTTGCCCAGCGCCACCTCGGCACCGGCCTTGAAGTGCTTGGCCACCGCCGCGTCATCGTACTCGGTCAGCGGCTGGTACCAGACCACGGCTTTCTCGGCCATCTCCTTCAGGGTCTGCACGCGTTCACGCAGGGCGATCACCACGTCCTCCGGTGCCGGTCCGGCAGCCACGTCCAGCCCCAGCTTCTGCAGCTGGTAGACCAGGTGCGGCACGATCGCGGCCACATCCTCGGTCTTCAGGAAGTGCTGGTTGACCCAGCCCAGCTTGGCCATGTCCAGTCGCGAGGCCTTGGAGTTGCAGTCCTTCACGTCGAACAGCTCGATCAGCTCCTGGCGGCTGAACAGCTCCTGGTCACCGTGCGACCAGCCGAGACGGGCCAGGTAGCTCAGCAGCGCATCGGGCAGGTAGCCGGCGTCCTTGTACTGCATCACGTCGGCCGCGCCGGTGCGCTTGGACAACTTGGCGCCCTGCTCGTCCAGGATCATCGGCATGTGGCCGAACTTCGGCACCGGCGCACCAATGCCTTCGTACAGGTTGATCTGGCGCGGGGTGTTGTTGATGTGGTCGTCGCCGCGGATGACCTCGGTGATGCCCATGTCCCAGTCGTCCACCACCACCGCGAAGTTATAGGTGGGGTAGCCGTCCGGGCGGAAGATCACCATGTCATCCAGCTCGCTGTTGGCGATCTCGATGCGGCCCTTGATCAGGTCGTCGAACACCACCGTGCCTTCCAGCGGATTCTTGAAGCGGATGACGCGGTTCGGGTCGTCCCTGTAGGGGAGGCCCAGATCGCGCGCAGCGCCGTTGTAGCGCGGCTTCTCCTGCCTGGCCATGGCAGCCTCGCGCATCGCGTCCAGCTCTTCGCGGGTCTCGTAGGCGTAGTACGCCTTGCCCTCGGCGATCAGCTGCTCGGCCACTTCCTGGTAACGGGCAACGCGGTCGGTCTGGTAGATCGGGCCTTCGTCATAGTCCAGGCCCAGCCACTCCATCGCCTCCAGGATGGCGTCGATCGCACCCTGGGTGCTGCGTTCACGGTCGGTGTCCTCGATGCGCAGCACGAACTCGCCGCCACGGTGGCGGGCCTCCAGCCAGCAGTACAGCGCGGTGCGGGCACCGCCGATGTGGAGGTAGCCGGTGGGACTGGGGGCGAAGCGGGTGCGGCAGGTCATGGACGGCTCGAGGAACGGGAATCCCCCGATTTTACCAGCCCACCGCCCCCGACGGAAAAAGGGGACGGAGGGGATTAAGTCGTGATTGCCCAGCCCGTGGGCACTGCAACCGGGAAACGGAGGGGAGATGCGACTTAATCCCCTCCGTCCCCTTTTACGGTCCCACCTTGCGCGGGAACGGCTGCTCGCGCATCGCGGCGTTGTAGGCGAACGAGGCGACGATGGCAGCGGCCTGCTTCAGGTCTTCCGGTTCGGCGTGGTCCCAGGTGTCCAGGTGGCTGTGGTGGACATTGGTGAAGTAGTCCAGCCGGTCCTGGATGAACTGGAAGCCCGGCAGGCCGATGCGGTCGAAGCTGACGTGGTCGGTGCTGCCAGTGTTGCGGGTGGCCACGGTGGTGGCGCCCACGTCATGGAACGGCGCCAGCCAGGCTTCGAAGATGGGCATGGCCGCCAGGTTTTCCTGAGCGTAGATGCCACGGAAGCGGCCCGAGCCGTTGTCCATGTTGAAGTAGACCTGGAACTTGCCGTAGTCGCGGGTCTTCTGCAGTGCGCCGGTCGGCTCGCGCAGCGACGCCGGCAGCGCCTTCTGCGCCGGGTCGGTCGGCTCCGGGAACTTGCCGAAGTGCTTGGCCACATAGGCCTGCGAGCCGATCAGGCCCTGCTCCTCGCCGCTCCACAGCGCCACGCGGATGGTGCGCCTGGGCTTGGCGCCGGTGGCCTTGAGGATGCGCATCGCCTCCATCATCACCGCCACGCCGGCGGCGTTGTCGGCCGCACCGGTGCCGCTGTGCCAGGAATCCAGGTGCGCGCCGATCATCACCACTTCATCGGGCTTGCTGCTGCCACGGATCTCGGCCAGCGTGTTGTAGCCGGGCTGGTCGGCCTCGTCGGTGAAGCGTGCGGCCACATCCACGCGCAGGCGCACGGTCTGCTTGGCCTCCAGCGCGCGTACCAGCGGATTGAAGTGCTCGCTGATCATCGCCAGCTCGGGAATGCCCACCGACTCACCGGCCTTGCGCGAACCACCACCGGCAACGCGGATGATGCCGTTGTCCCAGCTGCTGATGCCGATCGAGGCCAGCGCGCCCTCTTCCACGAAGAAGGCATTGACCTTGGCCGCCAGCTGCTGGCGTTCCTGGTATTCCTTGACCCGCTTGGCGCGCTCGGCGGTGGCGTCCTTGTCCTTGGGCAGGGTGAACTCCTGCAGGCCCTCCAGCGAGGTGGCGTCGTGGCGGTGCGAATCGGGCTCGGTGCCCCGCTTGTATTCGCGTGCCTCGCCCAGCAGGAGGATCTTGCCACGCAGCTTGCCGCGGTACTTCTCTATGTCTTCGGGCTTCTTGATGTCGACCTGCACCAGCTCGCCTTCGACCGGGCCCTTCGTACCGGGGGTCCAGGCCTTGGGCAGCGCATGCAGCGGCTGCACGCGGTCACCCAGCATCTCCACGCTGGCCGAAGTGAACTCCCAGCCACGGCCGAAATCATCGAAGGCCTCGTCGTGGACGTTGTCCAGCTTCCATTCGTTGAACTTGCCGCGGGTCCACGCATTGGCGCGGCCCATCGCCGGCGAGTTGGTCAACCGCGGTCCAATGCGTTCGGTGAGGTAACTGAAGGTGTCCATCACCTGCGACCGGTGGAAGGCCTCCTGGCGGATGCGGCTGACCATGTCCAGGTCCACCGTCTCGCGCTGCTGCGCCCCTGCATTGCCACCCATCACCAGCGCTGCGGCCAGCACGCCCCACTTCAACACATCGCACCCCTGCCCTTCGGCTCGATCTTCAACCCATCGAGTCTAGCCAGCAGGGGCGCGCCGATACCGTCCCATCGGTCATGGACAGCAGTAGATCCACGCCATGCGTGGATGAACAACCCGATCACCCCCTCCACCCCAACCACAACTGCGCCCGCTCCGGCAGCAACAACAACCAGTGCCGCCGGTCGACGCTGCAGCAGCCGTACACCGCCGCATGCGCGGGCCAGTCATCGGGCAGGCCGTCGATGCCGATTTCGGCCAGCGCTTCCGCCCCGGCCTTCCATGGCCGGTAGCGCGGAACCCGTCCGGCCACTGCGCCACGTCCCTGCCGCGCACCCTGCAACCAGCCCAGGCCCTTGCCCCGCAGTCCTTGGCAGGTCGCCGCCGCCAGCTGGAAGCGGACCAGGCCGGGGGCGATCCGTGCCCCCGGCAGGGCCGCCAGCACGCCATGTGCCTGCAGCAGTGCATCCACTTCCAGCAGGGCCGGAATGCCCTGCCGTGCCCGTTGCCGCAATCCCTGGCGCCAACTCATGGCCTGCTCCTTACTTCAGGTCCGCGCCGAGCGCGTACCAGTCCACCCGGCGGGTCACCCACATCGCCAGCGCCAGGATCACGAACAGCAGCAGCGAACCCATCAGCAGCGCATTGTTCTCCGACACCAGCAGGCCATACAGCGCGCCGTACAGCACGGTCAGCAGCGCCGCGAAGCCGAAGCCGCGCTTCCAGTGGCCCAGCACATTGGCCAGGTACACCGCCTGCAGGCCGATGCAGGCCACCGCCGAAACCAGGTAGGCTTTCCAGAACGCGATGTGCTCGGACAGGCTGATCAGCAGCAGGAAGAAGATCGCCAGCGCCAGGCCGACCATCAGGTACTGCAGCGGGTGGATGCGCAGCGACTTGATCAGCTCGAACAGGATGAAGCCGAGGAAGGTCAGCAGCACGAACAGCACGCCGTACTTCGAGGCACGGTCGGCCTGGGTGTAGGTATCGACCGGATCGACCAGCGACACCGTCACCGCCTGCGAGTCCACCGAACCGTCATTGCGCAGCTGCCGCTGTGCGTCGGAGGCCAGCGAGGACACCGCCCAGCGCGCATCGAATCCCTGCGCATCAACGCGGCGCTCGTTGGGCAGGAAAGCTCCGCTGAACGACGGATGCGGCCAGCTCGAACGCAGCGCGATGTGGGTGTCATCGCCCACCGGCACCACCGAGAGCATGCGACTGCCATCCAGGCGCAGCTCCAGTTCAACGGTGCTGGCGGCCAGCGTGCCGCCCTGATCCGCATCGAAACCGGCCACCGGTGCATGCAGGCCCCGCCCGATCTCGCTGGCCGCACCAACACCCGGCAGCAAACGCAGCTGCTTGCCATCCACGCGCAGGTTCGGCGTGCCGACCAGGCCACGGACATCGGAAACCCCCACCGCCACATACGGCTGGCCGTAACTGCGGCCCGCCTTCACCGGGTAATCGTCTGCGGCGAAGGTCGCCTTCATCTGGCCGTTCCAGCTGTACACCGGCACCTTGAACAGCCCCACCTCACGCTGGCTCGGCAGCATTTCGCCGCCCACCTCCAGCGACGCCGGCATCTGCAGCCAGTGCCCCTCGGTGACCTGCACTTCGGTCTTCTTGACGCCCAGCGGGTCGACCAGCTCAACCTGCTTGCGTTCCACCCATGGCACCACCCGCACCGGGCCCACCAGCTGCTGTGCGCCGGCGCGGCTGTCGGCCACCCGCGAGAAAGCCTCGTCGCGGTACGCACTGCGTTCGTTGATGACACTGCGGATCATCGTCAGCGGAACCAGCAGCAGCAGGATCAGGCCGCCGACAATGGCGAAGCGCAGCAGCATCTTCAGGGATTTCATGGTCCATCCTCGTTGGAGAGGACTGCAGGATGGACCGCCACGGTGAGCGGGGTTTGTGGCGAATTTGAAGCGAATGTGAAGTCAGCGGCGGGGGCGCTGGCCTGGTGTACCCAGCGGCAACCACAGGCTGGCCACGGTACCGCCGCCGTCGCGGGCATCGGCACTGGCGCGCCCATCGTGCAGGCGCGCGACTTCCTGCACGAACGGCAGGCCCAGGCCGGAACTGCGCCGACCACTGCCGGGGCGGGCCAGCGAATAGAAGCGTTCGAACACCCGTTCGCGCGCGTAGTCGGGAATGCCGGCACCGCGATCCGCTACCTGCAGGCGTACGCCCTGCCCGTCCACCTCGGCCTGCAGCGCGATGTCCGCGCCGGGCGGTGAGAAGGCAATGGCGTTGTCGATCAGGTTGTGCAACGCCTGCCGCAGCAGATAGGCATCACCCTGCACGCGCATGTCGGGTACGCTGCCGATGCGCACCTGCACGCCGGCCGCCTGCGCACGCACCTGCGCGGCCGCCGCCGCATCGGCCAGCAAGGTTGGCAGCGCGATCGGATCGCGGGTCTGCAGCCAGCCGTGCTGTTCCACTTCGGCCAGCGCCAGCAGCTTGTCGATCGTCTCGGTCAGCCGCTCCTGCTGATCGACGATGCTGCGTGCAAAATGCACGCGGTCGGCCTCCGGCAGTGGCTCCTGCAGCAGCTCGGCGGCACCGCGGATCGCCGCCAGCGGACTCTTCATTTCATGCGTCAGCGACTGCACGTACTGCTCGACGTAGGCCTTGCCCTCCAGCTTGCGGCGCATCGTTTCCAGTGCCTGGCCCAGGTCGCCGATCTCGTCGCGGCGCCGCCGCGGGGGTGGCACCGGTTCGCCGGCGCTGACCGCACGCGCGTAGCGGCTGAGCTGGCCAAGGCCCGTGGTGAGCCACATCGTCACCAGCACGCCGACCAGCGCCGACAATCCGATCAGCCAGGCGCCGCGCTCGATGATGGCGCGTTGGCTTGCAGCGATGAACGGATCGATGCTGCGGTTGGGCTGGGCCAGGCTGAGCACGCCGATCAGCGTGCGCCCATCGTCCGGGTCGTATACCGGCGCCGCCACATGCATCACCGTATTGCCTTCCTCGCCCGGCGTTTCCGGGCTGGAGCGGGCACCGTACTCGCCACGCAGGGTGCGATAGACATCATTCCAGCGCGAGTTGTCGCGCCCCAGGTCGCGGCCCAGCGAGTCGTAGATGACGATGCCCTTGGCATCGGTGATGGTCACCCGGTAGTCCAGTGAGCGCTTGGGAAAGCGCCAGACCATCGCTTTCAGGTCACGCTGCCGCGCCTTGGCGAGGTTGCGGGTGAAGCTGCCGCTGCCGATGGTGCCGGCCTTGACGTCGGCGGCGGCCATCTCGGCCAGCACGTTGGCCGCATCGACCAGGGTCGATTCCATCGCCTGGCGCACGCCGGGCTTCACTTCGTTGACGAACACGCGCATCACGAAGAACGCGGCGATGCCGGTTATCAGGAAGAAGCCGAGGAACAGCTTCAATACCAGGCGCATCGGCTAGACCTCCAGCGCGTAGCCAAGGCCACGGTGGGTGCGGATGGGGTCTTCGCTGGCACCGGCCGCGCGCAGCTTGGCGCGCAGCGTCTTTACATGCGTATCAACGGTGCGGTCGGCGCTGTCGGCACTGCTGTCCCAGCCACGGTCCATCAGCTGGGCACGGCTGAGGATGGCGCCCGGGCGCTGCAGCAGCGCTTCCAGCAGCGCGTACTCGTAGCGGGTCAGGTCCAGTGCCTGGCCGCGGAAGCGGATACGCCGACCTTCGCGGTCGATGGCAAAGGCGCCATGTTCCTGCCAGCCCGCATCGGCGCTGGGTCCTGCGTTGACCGGTGCCGCGCGGCGCAGGCGCGCACGCACCCGCGCCACCAGTTCTCGCGGCGAGAACGGCTTGGTCATGTAATCGTCGGCGCCCAGTTCCAGGCCCAGCACGCGGTCCACTTCATCGTTGCGGGCGGTCAGGAAGATCACCGGCAGCTGGGCCGCCGGCCCGGGCTGCGCGCGCAGCCGCCGGCACACTTCGAAACCGCCCAGGTCGGGCAGGCCCACGTCCAGCACCACCACGTCGATATCGCCGGCCTGCAGCCGTTGCAGGGCCTCGCCGCCGAGCAGGCAGTGGCTGGCGGCATAGCCTTCGCTGCGCAGCGCATAGAGCACGGTTTCGGCGATGGCGGCTTCGTCCTCGACCACCAGGACATGGGCAACGGGAGCTGTCATGGCGCGCAGCATAGCCGCTGCGGCCGCCGCCCCGTACACTGCCGCCCATGAACTACCGCCACGCCTTCCATGCCGGCAACCACGCCGATGTGCTCAAGCACATCGTGCAGCTGGCCCTGATCGACAGCTTCAAGCGCAAGGACAGCCCGTTCTTCGTGCTCGATACCCACGGCGGTGCCGGCCGCTACCTGCTGGCCAGCGAAGAGAGCCGCAAGACGCTGGAGGCCGAGTCCGGAATCATGCGGCTGATGGCCCAGCCCAGGCTGCCCGAGGTGGTGGAGCGCTACCTGAAGGCGGTGCAGGCCGACAATCCGGTGGGCGCGCTGACCAACTACCCGGGCTCGCCGCTGTTGAGCGCACAGGCCATGCGCGCGCAGGACCGCATGGCGGTCTGTGAACTTCAGGAGGCCGAAACGGCCACGCTGAAGGCCCTGTTCGCCCATGACAGCCGCGTCGACGTGCGCGCCGGCGATGGCTATGCCCTGCTGCGCTCGCTGCTGCCGCCGAAGTTCAACGGCAGCAAGATCGGCCGTGGCCTGGTCCTGATCGACCCGCCGTACGAGGCCCAGGACGCGGAATACCAGAACGTCCTGGCCGCCCTGGCCGAGACCCTGGCACGCTGGCCGCAGGCCACCTGTGCGGTCTGGTTCCCGATCAAGCAGCGGCGCACCATCCTGCACTTCCTGCGCAAGGCCACTGCCCTGCCGGTCAAGTCGGCGATGACGATCGAGTTCCTGGTGCGCCCTGACGACTCGCCGCTGCGGCTCAACGGCAGCGGCATGCTGCTGCTCAACCCGCCCTGGCAGTTCGACCGGGTGGTCGGCCCGGCCCTGCCGGCGCTGCGCCAGCACCTGGGCGAACCCGGTGCCAGCACCCGCCTGGATTGGCTCAAAGCCCCCGAATAACGGCCTTCACAAGGCTGTACCGCCGTGAGCCTTCCGTTCACGGAATGCAGCCCCGGTGATGCCACAATCGATGGACCACCAAGGAATCACCCGGTATGGCCACTCGCAACCGCATGCCGCCCTGGCATGAGATCTTCAAGGCTCCCAGCGGCCACGAGCTGCTGATCCGCCCCATCCGCCCGGAAGATGGCGCACCGCTGCAAGCGGCATTCAGCCTGTTCGGGCCGGAAGAAATCCGTGATCGTTTCCTGCAGGCGGTGACCGAACTGTCGCCGGAGACTACCCAGCGCCTGACCCACCCGAACCCCAAGACCGAGATCACCCTGGTCGCAGCCGAGTCCCTGCCCGCTGGCGAAGCGGTGGTCGGCGCGGTTGCCCGGGCCTCGATCATCCCCGGCACCCGTGAAGCCGAGTACGCGATCCTGATCAGCCGCTTCCTGATCGGCCAGGGCCTGGGCCGGCAGCTGATGCGCAAGCTGGTGAAGTGGGGCCGCGGCAAGTACCTGGACCGCCTGTACGGCGACGTTGCCGCCGAGAACGAGCCAATGAAGCAGCTGGCCGCCTCGCTGGGCTTCAAGCCGGTGTCGCATCCGAACGGTGCCGAAGGCCTGGTGCGGATGGTGCTGGAGCTGGACAACT
>NZ_JAOBZT010000077.1:0-17760 GCF_029839005.1 Stenotrophomonas sp. GD03958
CATCCGCGCTAACATGCAGGTTTTCTCCCGCAGGAACGCCCCGCATGAACTCGCGCAGCCCCCTTACCGTCGCCCTGATCCAGGAGCGCAACCACGGTGACGCCGCCGCCAACCTGGCGGTGATCGAAGCACGCGTGGCCGAGGCGGCTGCGCAGGGTGCCAAGCTGGTGCTGCTGCAGGAACTGCACAACGGTCCGTACTTCTGCCAGCACGAGTCGGTGGACGAGTTCGACCTGGCCGAGCCGATTCCCGGACCGAGCACCGAGCGCCTGGGCGCGCTGGCCAAGAAGCATGGCGTGGTGCTGGTCGGCTCGCTGTTCGAGCGCCGCGCCGCCGGCCTGTACCACAACACTGCGGTGGTGTTCGAAAAGGACGGCACCCTGCTCGGCAAGTACCGCAAGATGCACATCCCGGACGACCCGGGCTTCTACGAGAAGTTCTACTTCACCCCGGGTGACATCGGCTTCAAGCCGATCGACACTTCGGTGGGCCGCCTGGGCGTGCTGGTGTGCTGGGACCAGTGGTACCCGGAAGCGGCACGCCTGATGGCGCTGGCCGGCGCCGAGCTGCTGCTGTACCCGACCGCGATCGGCTGGGACCCGGACGACGTGCAGGACGAGAAGACCCGCCAGCGCGACGCCTGGGTGCTGAGCCACCGTGGCCACGCCGTGGCCAACGGCCTGCCGGTGCTGAGCTGCAACCGCGTCGGCCACGAGGCGTCGCCGCTGGGCGCGTCGGGCATCCAGTTCTGGGGCAACAGCCACGTGCTCGGCCCGCAGGGCGAGTTCCTGGCCGAGGCCGGCACCGAGGCCACCGTGCTGCTGTGCGACGTCGACCTGCAGCGCAGCGAGCATGTGCGCCGCATCTGGCCGTTCCTGCGTGATCGCCGCATCGATGCATACGGCGACCTGCTCAAGCGCTACATCGACTGAGCCGGAGCCCGCGCATGGCCGTCCTCATCCGTGATGCCGGCCCGGCCGACATCGACGCGATCACCGCAATCTACGCGGTGGAAGTGACCGATTTCGTCAACACCTACGAGTACGACATCCCGGACGCGACCGAGATGCTGCGCCGCATGCGCGACATCATTGATCGTGGCTTCCCCTACCTGGTCGCCGAGATCGACGGCCAGGTGGCTGGCTATGCCTATGCCAACACCTATCGCACCCGCATTGCCTACCAGTGGACCGTGGAGAACTCGGTCTACGTCGATGCCGCGTTCCAGGGCAAGGGCGTCGGCACCAGCCTGCTGCAGGCCCTGATCGATGCCTGCGTGGCGCGTGGCTACCGGCAGATGGTGGCCGTGATCGGCGAACCGACCAACACCGCCTCGATCAAGCTGCACGAACGCTTCGGCTTCGAGCTGGTGGGCGTGTTCCGTGGCCTCGGCCGCAAGCATGGCCGCTGGCTGGACACCGTGCAGATGCAGCGCGCGCTCGGCGATGGCGCCGAAACCGCACCTTTCAATGAATGAACCCATGACCGAAACCCTTCCCGAGACCGGCGACGATCTGTTCGCCGGCCAGCCGGTGCGCGTCGTCGAACGCGACGGCGTGCGCTACACCCTGCTGGGCACCGCCCACGTTTCGCGCGCCAGCGTCGAAGCAGTGGAGAAAGCCATCGACAGCGGCCGCTTCGATGCCGTTGCCGTTGAACTGGACCCGCAGCGCCTGCAGGCGCTGAGCGACCCGGATACGCTGGCCAAGCTCGACCTGGTCGAGGTGATCCGCAAGGGCCGCGTCGCCCTGTTCGCCGCCAACCTGGCCCTGTCCGCCTACCAGCGCCGCTTGGCCGAACAGCTCGACATCGAGCCCGGTGCCGAGCTGAAGCGCGCGGTGGACCTGGCGCGCGAGCGCAACCTGCCGGTGCACCTGATCGACCGCGAGGTCGGCCTGACTTTCCGCCGCGCCTCGCAGCGGCTGGGCTTCTTCGGCAAGCTGAAGCTGGTTGCCGGTCTCGGCGCCGGCCTGTTCTCGTCCGAGGAAGTGGGCGAGAACGAGATCGAGAAGCTCAAGCAGGGCGACATGCTGGAATCGAGCTTCGGCGAGTTCGCCAGCGAGAGCCCGGCACTGTACGAGACCATCATCGGCGAGCGCGACCGCTACATGGCCACGCGCCTGCGCGAGGAACACGACCCGCAGCAGCGTGAAGTGCTGGCGGTTGTCGGTGCGGGTCATCTGGCAGGCCTGGCGCGTTACCTGGAAACCGACACCGAGGCACCGGCACCGCTGCGCGCCGAGCTGGAGGCGGTACCGAAGAAGCGCAACATTCCGTGGTTCACGCTGGGCATCCTGGCCATCGTGGCGACCGGCATCGGCGTGGGCTTCTACCGCGGCGGGCTGGGCGTGGGTACCGAACTGCTGGCGACCTGGGCGATGTTTACCGGCGGCTTGGCGGGCCTGGGCTGCCTGCTGGCAGGCGGTCACCCGCTGAGCATCCTCACCGCGATCGCGGTGGCCCCGTTCAAGCCGTTCCGCCTGAGCATCCCGACCGGCGCATTCTCGGCCTTGGTGGAAGCGCGCCTGCGCAAGCCGGCGTACGAAGACTTCCTCAAGCTGCGCGACGACGCGCAGAGCCTGAAGGGCTGGTACCGCAATCGGGTCACGCGCGTGGTGCTGACGTTCATGCTGACCAACATCGGCAGCATGCTCGGCCTGTGGCTGACCACGTTCAAGGTGTGGGGCAAGGTGGCGGGTTGATGGTTCCGCCGGGCATGGCCCGGCGCTACCGGTAGGTGCCAACCTTGGTTGGCACTGTGCTTCCGGTCGCGAAGATCGGCCGGGCCTGGCTATGCCTTAGCCCCATGCTCGGGCGACGCGGCGAACAGCAGCCGAGCATGGCTATGCCGGCCGTCCTGGCCGACACCCTCCGGGCCGTCGCAAGCGACGTTGGCAGCGGCTCCTGCCGCTGCCATCGGTTCTACAGAGACAAACAGACGCGGCGAGCAGAAAAAAAGGGGGAGGCCGCCCCACTACGACCGGCCTCCCCCACACCACAACACGTTGGCGCGTATTACGGTCGAGCAAGCTCGACCACTACACCGCGGTCCCCGCCACGACCTCCACACCTCGCGCACGGCGGATCAGCCGCGTCACCGCACTGCGCAGGTCATCCAGCACTGCATAGATGGTCGGCAGGAACAGCAGGCTGACCACGGTGGAGAACGCCAGGCCGCCGGCAATCGCGCGCGCCATCGGCGCGTACTCCGGACCATTGCCGAACATCTGCGTGTTGGTCAGCGAAATCGGCACCATCGCCAGGATCGCCGTACCCATCGTCATCATGATCGGACGCAGACGCTCACGTGAGCCCTCCACCAGCGCCTGGGTACGGCCCATGCCGCTGCGCCGCAGGTTGTTGATGTGCTCGATCATCACGATGCCGTTGTTCACCACCACCCCCATCAGCACCAGGATGCCGATGAAGGACATGATCCCGAACGAGGTACCGGTGATCCAGAACAGCCAGAACACGCCGAAGATCGAGAACAGCACGCCACTCATGATTGCCGCCGGGAACAGCAGCGACTCGAACACCGCCGCCATCACCACGTAGATCATCACCAGCGCGATCAGCAGGTTGAACACCATCTGCTGCATCGCTTCGTCGTCGTTGCCGTAGTCGCCGCCATCGAAGGTGAAGCCATAGCCGGCCGGGAAGTTCATCGGCTTGAGCACCGACTCCATCGCCTTGCGGCCATCCGGTGCGGTGACCTTCTCGGCCAGGTTGGCCTTGATGGTCAGCGTGGTCTGGCGGTTGGTGCGACCGATCTGGGTCGCCGATGAACCGACGTCAACGGTGACCAGGCTCAGCAGTGGCACGCTGCGACCGTCGCCGGTGCGCACGCTGAAGCCGGCCAGGTCTTCCGGGCTGCTCTGCTCGGCGCCAGCGAAGCGCACCCATACCGGTACTTCATTGTCGCCGCGGCGGAACTCGCGCATCGGCGCACCGCGCAGGGCCAGGCCGACGAAGCTGGCGACCTGCTCGGCATTGAAGCCGAATGCGGCGGCACGCTCGCGGTCGACGCGCACCTTCAGCTCGCCGCCCTTCTCGCCGTTGTCGATGCGCACGTCGCGCAGCTCGGCACGCTGGGCCAGCAGCGGCACCACTTCCTGGCCGATCTCCTGCAGCATCGAACTGGAGTCGCCCACCAGCTGCACCTGCACGCCCTGGTTGCCGCCACCGCCGCCATCACCGCCCTGGTTGCCGACGAAGTAGTCGGTGCGGGCCGACTTCGGCAGGCCCTTGCGCAGCTCTTCCTGCAGCGCCTTGATGTCCTTGGCGTACTTCTCGTCCAGGGTGACCACGGTCGAACTGCCTTCCTGCTCGCTGTACCACGAGTACACCTGCTTCACATGCAGGCGTTCGCGGTTCTGGTCGATCCAGTTCTCCACGCGCGCCACTTCCTCGGACATCTGCCGGTAGGTGTAGGCGCCCTTCCACATGTAGCCGATGAAGATGTCCTTGCCGCCATCACCGCCGAACATGTCGACCTTGGTCAGCTTCATCGGCACCAAGCTGACCAGCACCACCAGCGCGATGCCGAGCAGGCTCCAGCCGCGATGGTGGAGCGACCAGTCCAGCAGCCTGGCGTAGCGGCGCTGCAGCCGAGCGATCAGGCCGGTCTGGGAGTGCACCAGCTTGGGCGTGGCCATGCGCGCGGACAGCATCGGGATCAGGCTGACCGCGACCAGCCACGAGGCCAGCAGCGAGACCGAGATGGTGATCGCGATCTGCGCCATGAAGATGCTGATGTTGTTGGTCTCGCCGAACAGGTTCGGCACGAACACGATGCAGTGGCACAGCGTGCCGGCACTGAGCGCGATGGCCACGTTGCGGGTGCCGACGATGGAGGCCAGCCGTGGCTGCCCGGGCATGCGCTCGCGCTCCTGGTAGATGCTCTCCACCACCACCACGGCGTTGTCGACCAGCATGCCGACGGCCAGCAGCAGGCCCATCATGGTCAGGATGTTCAGCGTCACCCCGACGAAGTACATGAAACCCAGGGTGATGGTGAAGCAGATCGGAATGGCCAGGGTCACCATCAGCGTGGACGGCCAATGGCGCAGGAAGAAGAACAGCACCGTGATCGACAGGATCAGGCCGACCGCACCGGCCTCGGCCAGTTCCAGCAGCGAGGAGGTTACCGCCTTGCCCTGGTTGTCGATCACCTTGATCTGCACGTCGCGCATCGACGGCTGCGCGCGGATCGCCTCGACCTCGGCCAGCGCCGCACGCGAGACGTCCACCAGGTTGGCGCTGCGCTCCTTGAAGATGTCCAGGCCGACGGCCGGGTTGCCGTCCAGGCGGCGCCCGTAGTTCATCCGCGCCGGCTTCAGGCGGACATCGGCGATATCACCCAGGCGCAGGCCCTTGGCGTTGATCACCAGGTCGCGCATTTCCTGCAGGTCGGTGATCTCGCCCACCGGCTGCACGCGCACGCGCTGGCCGTTGTCGTCGATCTGCCCGGCCGAGATCGAGAAGTTCAGCGTGCGCAGGCGCTCGCTCAGCTCGTTGATGCTCAAGCCATGCGCGTTGAGCCGGTTCGGGTCGATGGCGATCTCCACCTCGTTCGGCGGCGCACCGGTGATATCGACGCGGGCCACGCCCGGGATGCGCTCGATGCGCCGCTTGAACTCGCGGTCGAGCATGTCGTAAGCGGTGGTCAGGTCGGTGGTGCTGGCCAGGCGCACCTTCAGCACCGGCTGGTCGCTGCTGGACCACTTGAACACGTTGTAGCGCTGCAGGTCATCGGGCAGGTCGCTGCGGATCGCATCGATGCGCTCGCGTGCATCGGACGCGGCGATGGCGATGTCCCGGTCCCAGTCGCTGAACTCGATGAAGATCAGCGCCGCCTCGGAGGTCGCCGACGAGCGCATCCGCTTGATGCCGGTCATCGTCGCCAGCGATTCCTCCACCGGGCGGATGATGGTCCGCTCCACTTCCTCCGGGGTTGAACCGCTGTACGGAATCTGCACGAACAGGAACGGCGCGGAGATGTCCGGCAGCGCTTCCAGCGGCAGCCGGAACGAGGCGATCAGGCCGATCACCACCAGTGACACGAAGCACATGATGGTGGTGACCGGGCGGCGGATGGAGAACTCGGCAACACTCATGCCGGCTCCTCCGCACCCGCCGCGCTGCCTGCTGCGCCCGGCTCGATCTCGCCGGCGTGCTTGCGGCCACGCTCGCGGTAATAGGCGTCACCACGGCGGTCCATCAGGTCGTAGACCACCGGGATCACCAGCAGGGTGAGCAGGGTCGACACCAGCAGGCCACCGATCACGGTGATCGCCATCGGTGCACGCACTTCGGCGCCCTCGCCCATCGCCACCGCCAGCGGCAGGAAGCCGAACAGCGTGCACAGCGTGGTCATGATGATCGGCCGCAGGCGCGAGCGTGCACCTTCCACCAGCGCCTCGTGCTTGGCCACGCCGGCCTCGCGCAGCTGGTTGACCTTGTCGATCAGGATGATCGCGTTCTTGGTGACCAGGCCGACCAGCAGGATCAGGCCGATGAACACCACCACCGAGATGGGCTTGCCGGTCAGCATCAGTGCCAGGATCGCGCCGACCAGCGCCAGCGGGATGGTGAACAGGATCACGAACGGATGCAGCAGCGATTCGAACTGCGAGGCCATCACCAGGTAGACCAGGAAGATCGCCAGGCCGAAGGCGAAGATCAGCGACTTCGCCGCCTGCGCCAGCTCCTCGCCCTGGCCACCGATGTGCAGGCCGACACCCGCGCCCAGCGGTTGTTCGGCCACCATCTGCTGCACTTCGCGCATGGCCGCGCCGAGGTCGATGTCGCGCAGGTTGGCCGAGACCACCGCAACGCGGGTCTGGTCGGCGCGATGGATCTCGCTGGGGCCGGTGGTGGCAACCACGTCGGCCACCGCATCCAGCGTGACCGGCCGGGTACTGCCCGGATTGACGATCAGCCGGCGGATGCTCTCCACGCTGGCACGGTCGCCTTCCTGGGCACGCACCAGCACGTCGATCTTGCGGTCGCGGAAGCTGTAGCGGGTGGCCACGTCGCCGCGCACCTTCTTCACAACCACGTCGGCGATCTGGCGGGTGGTCAAGCCCAGCGCACCGGCACGTTCCTGGTCGAAGCGGATCTGGATTTCCGGGAAGCCCTCTTCCACCGTGGACTTCACGTCGGCGTAGTGCGCATTGCCACGCAGCATCGCCGCCAGGCGCTGGCCGGCCACTTCCAACGTCGCCATGTCCTGCCCGCGCAGCTCGATTTCCAGCGGCGTGGAGAAGCTGAACAACGCCGGCCGCGCGAAGTCGACCTGTGCCCCCGGGTGCTGGCCCATGCTGTCGCGCAGGCGCTCGGTGATCTCGGCTTCAGTGCGTGCATTGCCGCCGCCTTCCATCACCACGGTCAGCTTGCCGATGTTCTCGCCGCTCTCGGTTGGGCTGGCATCCAGGCGGGTGCCGCTGCCGCTGACGCCATACAGCGAGGCCACGCCCTCGCCGTTGCCGTGGGCCAGCTGCAGCTCGCGCACCAGCGCATCGGTCTGCTTCAGCGGCGTGCCGGCCGGCAGCTTCACCGTCATTTCGAAACGGTCCTGCGCCAGCTGCGGAATCAGGTCGGCACCAAGCATCGGCACCAGCGCCATGGTCGCCACGAAGATGATCGTGGCCACGCCGAGCACCTTGCCCGGATGGGCCAGCGCGCTCGGCAGCAGGCGCAGGTAGCCGCGCTCGGCACCGGCGTAGGGCTTCATTGCCAGGTCGCTGGCCTTGCGCATCACCGGGCCGACCACTGCCACGACGCCCCGCCACGCACGTACGACCAGCCAGGCCAGCGCATAGAAGCTCCAGCGCGCGGTTGCGACGGCACCACGACGGCCCAGCGCCACCGGCTTCTGCCAGCGGTTCTGCGGCTGCCACGGTTCGTTCGGCGCCTCTTCCGGGAATGCCAGCGGCGGCCGGCCCTTCAGCGAGCTCAGCATCGGAATCAGCGTCATCGACACCAGCAGCGAGATCGCAATGGCGATCGCCACGGTCAATGCCTGGTCGCGGAACAGCTGGCCGGCGATGCCATCGACGAACACCAGCGGCAGGAACACGGCGATGGTGGTCAGGGTCGAGGCGACCACCGCCATGCTCACTTCGCGGGTACCGACGATCGCCGCCTGCAGGATGCCCAGGCCACGCTCGCGGGCCTTGGCAATGCTCTCCAGCACCACGATCGAGTCGTCCACCACCAGGCCGGTGGCCAACGCCAGGCCGCCCAGCGACATCACGTTCAAGCTGAGGCCGAGCTGGCCCATGAAGAAGAACGTGGCGATGATCGAGACCGGCAAAGACAGGCTGATCACGAACGTGCTCCAGCCATCACGCAGGAACAGGAAGATGATCAGGATCGCCAGCAGGCCACCGATCACCGCATCCTTCTTGACGTCGGCGATGGCGTGCTCGATGAAGCGCGACTGGTCCTCGATGGTGGTCATCTCGACATCGGACGGGAACGTGCCCTTGATCTGCTCCAGGCGCTTGCGCAGCGCTTCGGCGGTGGACACGGTATTGGCGTCGCCTTCCTTGTAGATCGCCAGTTCCACCGATTCCTTTCCGCCCAGGCGGATCACCGCTTCACGCTCCTTGTAGCCCTGGCGCACGGTGGCCACGTCCTTCAGGCGCACCGGCACGCCGTTGGCGACCACGCTGGAGCCACTACCGGACGATGCGCTCTGTGCCGCCGACGCCGCCGCGATGGCGGCCGCCGACCCGGTCGACGCGGCGATATTGAACATCTGTTGCAATGCCGAGTCGGCTGCACTTCCGTTCGAGCCCTGGGTGGTGACCAGCAGGTTGCGGATCTCCTCCAGGTCGGCGAACTGGTTGACGGTACGCACCAGGAAGCGCTGCGACCCCTCCTCCAGGCGACCGCCGGAGATGTTGATGTTCTCGTCCTTCAGGCGCTTGATGACGGTGTCGATCGGCAGGTTCAGCTGTGCCAGCTTCTGCTGGTCGATGTCGACCTGGATTTCATCTTCCAGACCGCCACCGACCTTGACCGCTGCCACGCCGGCAACCGGCTCCAGCTTCTTCTTCAGGTCTTCATCGGCATAGCGGCGCAGGCCGGTCAGCTCGCGGACCGCATCGGCATCGCTGGTCGGCGCCACCTTGTTCGACAGCACCAGGCGCATGATCGGCTCGGTGGACGGATTGAAGCGAAGCAGCACCGGGGCCTTGGCCTCCAGTGGCAGGTTCAGCGCTTCCATCTTGTCACGCACCTCCAGGCTGGCCTGGTCCATGTTGGTGCCCCAGGCGAACTCCAGCACCACGTCGCTCTGGCCGGTGCGCGAGACCGACTTCAGCTTGCGCAGGTTCTTGACCACGCCGACGGCCTCTTCGACCGGCTGGGTGATCAGGGTTTCGATTTCGGTCGGCGCCGAACCGGTGTACTCGGTGCGCACGGTCAGCGTCGGGTAGCTCAGGTCGGGCAACAGGTTGACCTTAAGGTTGCCCAGCGCGATCAGGCCGAACAGCAGCAGGGTGACCGTGCACATGGCGATGGTCACGCGGCGGCGGGTGGCGAATTCCACCAGGCCGCCGCGCATGCCGGCGGCGGCGCCATCGCTCGCCGGCGAGGCACCGTGGTCGTGGCCCGGGGCGGTCATTGCTTGCTCCCGGCCTTGTCTGCCGGCTTGGCGGCCGCTGCGACCGTCTTCGCCTTTGCCTTCGGATCGGCGATCACCTGCACTGCGGTACCGTCGCGCAGGGCGACCTTGCCGGCGGTGACCACCTGATCACCGGCCGCCAGGCCATCACGGATCTCCACCCACGGGCCCTCGGCGTAACCCAGCTTGACCGGAACGCGTGCGACCTTGCCTTCGCGCACCCGGAACACCGCCGGCTCACCGTCGTCGAGCAGCGCCAGGCGCGGCACCACGAGCGCATCGGCACGCTGGTCGTAATCGATGCGGATGCGCCCGAACATGCCGGGCTGCAGCGCGTGCGCGGCGCCATCGAAGGCGCTGACCACGCGAAACGTGCCGCTGCCCGAATCCACCACCGGCGCGATGCGATCGACGGTGCCGGTGAAGCTCTGGCCCGGCAGCGCATCGGCGGCCAACGTCACCGGCTGGCCGGCACGCAGCGTGGCCAGCTCGCGTTCGGGCACGTTGAGGGTGGCTTCCAGGCGCGAGTTGTCGACGATGCGGAAGATCGGCGTGTTGATCTGCACGAAGTTGCCGGTCTTGATCGAGCGCGATGCGATCACACCGGAAATCGGCGCCACGACGGTGGTGTAGGACAGCTCCAGCGTCGCCAGACGGTACTGCGCACGGACGTTTTCCAGATCAAAGCGCAGCTGGTCGACATCGGCAGCACTGACCATCTGCTGGCCAACCAGTTTCTGTGCACGCTGGTAGTTGTTTTCCAGCTTGCGCATCTGCGCTTCGCTCTGCGCTACGGCCAAGCGTGCGCGGTCCGGGTCCAGGCGCACCAGCGGCTGGCCGGCGGTGACCCGCTGGCCTTCCTCGACCAGCACCGCCAGCGCCACACCGGAGGTCTTGGCCACCACCTGCGACTCGGCGCGTGGTTCCAGCGCGGCGGTGCCTGTGTAACTGGCCGCGACCGCGCGATGGCTGGCCACGGCCACTTCGACCGGGACCGCATCGACCTTCTTCTCCTCCTTGGTCTCGGCGGCCTTGGCTTCGGAATTGGGCCCTGCGGCGCAACCGCCCAGCAGCAGGGAGGTGGAGATCAGCAGTGCGGCAGCGCAGATTCCGCTGCGACGGCCGGACAGGAAGGTTGGGTGCGACATCGTCAGGTCCCTGGAGGATGCGTGGACAGGTGTGGTAGCAAAGTAATGCACCACTTCACGGCAACACCATATCCCAAAGGTCATGGTGTCTTCACGCCGCTGGTCGGCCCGACCCCATTTCAGCTAGATGAAACCTGGGGCTATACTCGGGGCGTTCCGTACCCCACGCCGGAACGACCAGACCCGAATCCCCGGAAACGACACCATGCGCCCGCAGCCGCTCGCCGCTTGTCTCGCTCTGGCCGTCCTCCTGCCCCTTGGGGCCGCCGCACAGCCCGCTCCTGCTCCTGCCACACCCGCTTCGGCCCCGGCTCCTGCCGCCGCGCCGGCGCCTGCCGCGCCCACCGGCAACTTCGACAATGGCCGCGTCCTGGCCTACACCTGCCAGGGGTGCCACGGCATCACCGGCTACAAGAACGCCTACCCCAGCTACCGGGTGCCGAAGATCGGCGGCCAGACCCAGCAGTACCTGGCCCAGGCCCTGACCGAGTACCGCCAGGGCAAGCGCCGGCATCCGACGATGCAGGCGCAGTCGATGAGTTTCAGCGAACAGGAGATCGCCGATCTCTCTGTTTACCTGTCCACCGTCAAGTAAGGCCCGCCCATGTCGAAAGCCGCGCATCCGCTGCGTCACGCCATCGCCCTGTCCGTTGCCCTGCTGCTGGCGGCCTGTTCACAGTCGCAGGTGGAAAACAGCGAGAAATCCGCCGCCGACCCGGGCCATGCCAGTGGCGAACACGGCTCTTCTTCTTCGGCTGGCCTGCCTGTAGGTCGCGAGGCCGCCGGTGAAGCCCGCGCCAAGGTGAAGGGCAAGGCCACCAACCAGAGCTGCATCGACTGCCACGGGGCCGACGGCAATGCGCCGATCGATCCGACCTACCCGAAGCTGGGTGGGCAGTACGGCGACTACCTGGCGCATGCACTGCAGGCCTACCGCGCCGGTGATCGCCAGCATGCGCTGATGACGCCGCAGGCCAAGGACCTCAGCGATCAGGACATCGCCGATCTGGCGGCGTATTTCGGCAGCCGGCCGAGCCAGCTGCGGGATCTGCACGGGGTCAAATGACCGCAGGCACCCGGTGGGTGCGGACCGTCGGTTGGTGGGTTCGGACCGTTGGTCCGCACAGATTCCGGATATCCACGCATGGCGTGGATCTGCTGAGCCGAGCGTGGGCTCGGCTCTACATCAATCGGCGCGATCGCTGGCGCCGGTCAACGCTCAGCCTTCCAGCTCTTCCCAGCGCGCGTAAGCGGCATCCAGTTCGGCCTGCACCTTGGCCAGCTGCTGGGTGTGCGCCGTCACTTCAGCACTGCTGCGGGTGTAGAACGACGGGTCGTTCATCGCCGAGGTCAGGCCTTCGACATCGCCTTCCAGCTTCTCGATGGTCTTCGGCAGCTGCTCCAGTTCGCGCGCTTCCTTGTAGGCCAGCTTGCGCTTGGGTGCGGCCGGAGCTGCGGTAGCCGGGGTGGTCGGCGCAGCGGCCGCCGGCTTGGCCGCAGGGGCCGCGGCAGGCGCTGCGATGCTGGCCGCATAACGCTGCCAGTCGCTGTAACCGCCCACGTACTCGCCGATCACGCCATCGCCTTCCATCACCAGCGTGGAGGTCACCACGTTGTCGATGAAGTCACGGTCGTGGCTGACCAGCAGCAGGGTGCCGGTGTATTCGCCCAGCAGCTCTTCCAGCAGCTCCAGGGTTTCCACGTCCAGGTCGTTGGTCGGTTCGTCCATCACCAGCAGGTTGGACGGCTGCGCGAACAGCTTGGCCAGCAGCAGGCGGTTGCGCTCGCCACCGGACAGGCGGGTAATCGGCGCACGCGCACGTTCCGGGGTGAACATGAAGTCCTGCAGGTAGGCATGCACGTGCTTGCGCTTGCCGTTGAACTCGAGGAAATCGCGGCCTTCGGCGACGTTCTCGATCGCGCTCCAGTCTTCGCGGAGCACCGCGCGGTACTGGTCGAAATACGCGATCTGCAGGTTGGTGCCGGCGTTGACTTCGCCCTTGGCCGGCTGCAGTTCGCCCAGCAGCAGCTTGAGCAGCGTGGTCTTGCCGCTGCCGTTGGGACCGATCAGGCCGATGCGGTCGCCGCGCATGATGGTGGTGGTGAAATCGCGGACCATGGTGCGCTCGCCGAAGGCGAACGAAATGTCCTTGACGTCGATGACCTTCTTGCCGGAACTGACGCCCTGTGCGGCTTCCATCTTGACGTTGCCGCTGAGGTCGCGGCGCTGCGAACGCTCCACGCGCATCGCCTTCAGGCGGCGCACGCGCCCTTCGTCGCGGGTGCGACGGGCCTTGATGCCCTGCCGGATCCAGACTTCTTCCTGCGCCAGCAGCTTGTCGAAGCGGGCGTTTTCCTGCGCCTGCGCGTTGAGGCGTTCCTCGCGGCGGCGCTCGTAGTTGGCCCAGTCGCCTGGCCAGCTGGTGACCTGGCCGCGGTCGATCTCGACGATGCGGGTGGCCAGGGCACGCAGGAAGCGGCGGTCATGGGTGACGAACACCACGCTGCCGCTCCAGCCCTTCAGGAATGCTTCGAGCCAGTCGATGGCTTCGATGTCCAGGTGGTTGGTCGGTTCGTCCAGCAGCAGCACGTCCGGGCTGGAGACCAGCGCCCGGGCGAGCAGCACGCGGCGCTTCATGCCGCCGGACAGGCGGCCGAACTCGGCCTCGCCGTCCAGGTCGAGCTTGGTCAGGGTTTCGCTGACGCGCTGGTCCAGGCCCCAGCCGTTGGCGGCATCGATCTTGGCCTGCACGTTGCCGAGGGCTTCGCCATCGAAGACTTCGGCATGGCTGAGGTGGTGGAATTCGGCCAGCCACTGGCCCAGCTCGCCGAGGCCATCGGCGACGACGTCGAACACCGAGCCGGCGGCGCCGTGCGGCACTTCCTGCTCCAGGCGGGTGACGCGCACGCCCTGCTGCACGCGGACTTCGCCGTCATCGGGCTTGTGGTCGCCGGACAGCAGCTTGAGCAGGGTGGATTTGCCGGCGCCGTTGCGGCCGATCAGGGCGATGCGTTCGCCCGGCTCGATCGACAGTTCGGCTTTTTCCAGCAACAACGGGCCGCCGACGCTGAAGTCGACGTTCTGCAGAGTAATCAGAGGCATCCGGCTATTGTACGGGTTGGGGGCGTCGGCCGGGTTGCACCCGGCGCCCGCAGAGGCAACGACCGAAGCAACAGCCAAAGCGGCTTACGGTGGCAGGCGGGTCGGTGTGGGGCTGCAGGACACGCCGTGAACCCATCCATGGGGGCTCGATGGCGCCATCCATGGCGCCAACGGTCCTGCAGCCCCACCGCCCCACCTCTGACAGTTTCTCGCGATCTGCCGGAACTACATTCTGCTCCGGTGGGTGTCGACCTTGGTCGACACGGTAGATCCACGCCATGCGTGGATGAGCGCTACAAGAAGTGTCGATGGATGGAATCGACTGGGAATCTGATGGCTTACCCCACCTCTCCCAGCAACGCCTGCAACCCCGGCAGCCATTGCTTGCCGGGGTGGCGTACCAGCCACAGGGTGCGTTGCAGGGCGGGCAGCGGGGTCCCCAGCACGCGCAGGCGGCCCAGGGCCAGCGGCTCTTCCAGCGCGTGGCGCGATAGGCAGGCCAGGCCGAGGCCGGCGATGGCGGCCTGCTTGATCGCTTCGGTATTGCCCAGCTGCAGGGTCTGCGCGAAGCCACGCAGGTGCGGCAGCAGGGCCTGTTCCACGGCTTCGCGGGTGCCGGAGCCGGGCTCGCGCAGCAGCCAGCGTGCACGGCGCAGTTCGTCCAGCGTCCAGCGCGCGGGGGCATTGGCGGCAGCCACGATCACCAGCGGGTCCTCCTGCCAGGCCGTGACCTGCAGGCCGCGCTCGTGACACGGGCCTTCGATCAGGCCGGCGTCCACATCCAGGCGCTGCACGGCGGCGACCACGCCGGCGCTGTTGTCGATGCGCAGGTCGACCTCGGCCTGTGGTGCCTGCCGCAACAGATCGGCGATGCGCGGTGGCAGCAGGTAGTTGCCGATGGTGGTACTGGCGGCCAGCACCAGCCGCAGCGGTGCGCCCTGCGCCGGGTCGCCGCCTGCGGCCAGCTGCCGCTCCAGGTCGGCGGCGTTGACCAGCAGCGTGCGAGCCGGCTCCAGCAGCGCGCGGCCGTGGCCGTTCAGGGCCAGGCGGCGGCCGATGCGATCGAACAGCGGGGTACCGAAGTGCGCCTCCAGCTCATGCAGGGCAGCACTGCTGGCCGACTGCGATAGCGCGATGGCCTGGCCAGCGGCGGTGGTGCTGCCGTGATCGGCGATGGCGACGAAGACCTGAAGCTGGCGCAGGGTCAGGCGCATGGCGATTATGCGTTTTATAGATAGTTTTCACCAATATTATTCGTTCTACAGGTCAGTTGTGCAGGCGCACGCTTGCCCCAGCACTCCAGCCTCGCCCCTGCCATGAACGCCCGCGCTCTCTCCTCCTGGTCCCTGCCTGCCCTGCGCCAGCGCTGGCAGCCGCGCCTGCCCGGCCTGCTGCTGGTCGGCCTGATCGCAGCGGCGTCGCTGTACCTGGCCGAGCTGCCGTGGCTGCAGGTGCATGGCCTGAGCGCGCTGACCGTGGCCATCGTGGTCGGCATTGTGGTCGGCAACACCTTCTATCCGCGGCTGGCACCGGGCAGCGCGACCGGTGTTGGCTTCTCCAAGCACTGGCTGCTGCGCGCCGGCATCGTGCTGTACGGCCTGCGCCTGACCTTCCAGGACATCGGCCACGTCGGCGTCAGTGGCGTGCTGATGGACGTGCTGGTGGTTGCCAGCACCTTCGGCCTGGCCTGCTGGCTGGGCGTGCGCGTGTTCAAGATGGAACGCGAGGCGGCGATGTTGATCGGCGCCGGCAGCGCAATCTGCGGTGCAGCGGCAGTGATGGCCGCCGAACCGGTGGTGCGTGGCCGTGCGGCACAGGTCACGGTGGCGGTCTCTACGGTGGTGGTGTTCGGCACACTGGCGATGTTCCTGTACCCGGCGCTGTATGCGCTGGTGCAGTCGCACGGCTGGCTGGCGATGGACGCGCGGCAGTACGGCCTGTTCACTGGTGCGACGGTGCACGAAGTGGCGCAGGTGGTAGCCGCCGGCCGCGCGGTCAGCGAAGCCGCCGCCGATACTGCGGTGATCACCAAGATGGTGCGGGTGATGCTGCTGGCGCCGTTTCTGGTCGTGTTGTCGTTGTGGCTGGCGCGCGGCGGCAAGGCCAGCGCCGGCGGCAGCAAGGCCCGCATCGTAGTGCCGTGGTTCGCGTTCGGTTTCGTGGCGGTGGCCGGTTTCAACTCGCTGCACCTGCTACCGGCCGGCCTGCAGGCCGGGCTGGTGCAGCTGGATACCGTGCTGCTGGCGATGGCGATGGCCGCACTGGGCCTGACCACCCACGTCTCGGCGCTGCGCCAGGCGGGCCTGAAGCCGCTGCTGCTGGCGCTGATCCTGTTCGCCTGGCTGCTCTTCGGTGGCCTGGCGATCCACCAGGGCGTGCTGGTGGTGCTGGGCTGAGCAAGAGCGTGCCGACCAGCGGTCGGCACCCACCCGTAGATCCACGCCATGCGTGGATGACCCTACCCCATCAGGCGGGACCAGCCTCGCGGACGGGTACAATGCGCCATGACTGACTTCTCGACCCTGCCGCTGAGCCCGGCCCTGCAGCCCGGCCTGGATGCCCTCGGCTACACCACTCTTACCCCTGTGCAGGCGCAGAGCCTGCCGGCCATCCTCGATGGCCGCGATGTGATCGCACAGGCGCCGACCGGCAGCGGCAAGACCGCCGCCTTCGGCCTGGGCCTGCTGCAGGCCATCGATCCCAGCCTGATCCGCGTGCAGGCACTGGTGCTGTGCCCGACCCGCGAACTGGCCGACCAGGTCGGCAAGCAGATCCGCAAGCTGGCTACCGGCATCCCCAACCTGAAGCTGCTGCTGCTGGTCGGTGGGGTGCCGCTGGGCCCGCAGCTGGCGTCGCTGGAAGGCCACGACCCGCACGTAGTGGTCGGCACGCCCGGTCGTGTGCAGGAGCTGGCGCGCAAGCGCGCGCTGAATCTTGGCGCGGTGCGCACGCTGGTGCTGGACGAAGCCGACCGCATGCTCGACATGGGCTTCGAGGAATCGATCCGCGAGATCGCCGGCCGCACCCACAGGGATCGCCAAAGCCTGCTGTTCTCGGCCACCTTCCCCGACAGCATCCGCGCCATGGCGCGTGACCTGCTGCGCGACGCGGTGGAAGTGACCGTGGAAGGTGCCGACCAGGCTCCGGCCATCCGCCATATGTTCTGCGAGGTGGAACCGGCGCACCGGCAGAAGGCGCTGGCGGGCCTGCTGCTGAAGTACACGCCGGAATCGGCCGTGGTGTTCTGCAACACCCGCAAGGACGTGGACGAGGTTGCGAATTCCCTGCAGCAGTTCGGCTTCTCGGCACTGGCCCTGCATGGCGACATGGAGCAGCGCGACCGCGAGGAAGTGCTGCTGCTGCTGGCCAACCGCAGCTGCAACGTGCTGGTCGCCAGCGACGTGGCCGCACGTGGCCTGGACGTGGAAGAGCTGGCCGCGGTGATCAACTACGAGCTGCCGACCGACGTGGAGAGTTACCAGCACCGCGTGGGCCGTACCGGCCGTGCCGGTGCCAGTGGCCTGGCGATCAGCCTGGTGGCCGGCCGCGAGAAGACCCGCGCCGAAGCCATCGAAGCACAGATGGGGCAACCGCTGGATTGGCAGAAGACGCCGCTGGCGACGGCGCGCCCGGCCGAGCTGCCGCAGGCAGCGATGCGCACGCTGCGCATCGATGGCGGCAAGACCGACAAGCTGCGCCCGGGTGACATTCTCGGCGCATTGACCGGCGACGCCGGCCTGTCAGCCAAGTTCATCGGCAAGATTGCGATCTTCCCGACCCGCTCCTACGTGGCGATCGCCCGTGAGCAGGCCAACAAGGCCGTGGCCAAGCTGGAAGCCGGCAAGATCAAGGGCCGTCGTTTCCGCGTGCGG
>NZ_JAOBZT010000078.1:0-17748 GCF_029839005.1 Stenotrophomonas sp. GD03958
CATGCCGGACAGAAGAGCCCCAAGTTGATCTTCCGCTGAAAGTGATGACTGCACTTCTCGCAAACAAAAAGGTAAGGCGCCCCTTGAACGAAGCCGGGAATCACTTTCCTTCCTTGCGCTTGAAAATGACCTTTCCGCCAGCCTCGTATTCCACATCGTAGCCTTTGTAGATTGCGAGGATCAAAGAAAGACCAAGGCTTGCGGCGGTGATGATGCCGATGATCTCGACTCCAGTGACCGCCGCGACCGCCCCCAGGCTGAGCGTGCTGAGCCCAGCTGTTACTGGAGCCAGTCCAACAGCAGCAACGATTGCTGCAACACCGACGGCACCAAGCTTGGCGAACTTGCGCGTCTTCTTCAGGTCATCTGCCAACTTCCCCACAACCACAATCTGCTGCGCCTTTGCATTCTTGGCCGCTTCCAGCTCATCCCGCGTCCTTACTGTCACGCTTGCCATAACGCCCCCTGTTGTTAGCAATACCAGTGATGGATACCCTGGGCAGGATAGCCGAAGGGAACAACGTGTTCCTAGCAGCAATGATGGTGCCCAACTGTCTCTCCAGCTGAGACTCGAACTCAGCGCATTCGCTGCCACGGGGCGTCCTTGGGAGCCTCCACCGTAACCTCTGCAACGTCGTCTTCAGCGCGCCATTCCTTCCCTTCGAGCACCATGGCGAGGCCTCTGGAACGTGCGATGGCGGCCTCTTTGGCGGTCGGAGGGTTCCACGACCGATGCTCCTCCAGGTAGCGCTCCATGGACGGCTTCAACTGCAAGCTACCGCTCGGCAAGGGCAACGCCCGATCATGGCGTTTGTCTTGTTGACGGGCATAGGCGACTTGCTCAGGCTCCCCAAACGCCTGCCGGTGGGCATCGAGCATGCGATCAATGGCGTCCACGTCCCCGCGGGCATGGAGCGATTCGGTGTAAAGCGCTTGAAGCAACGAATCACGCTCTTGATGAGCTTCCTCGCCCGTGCCTTCGCCCTGAAAAAGCCCATCGTGGCGAGGGCGGGCGTCGACGGCGTCTGGGCGGAACCGCCCGTGGCTGGTCCTCATGCTCGCCTCCGGGTCAGCCCGCTGCCGTGAAGCAGCCCGCATGCGATCGAATAAACGACAAGAGCCAGCGTGGATGACAGGTATAGGTTGGAAGGATCCAACCAGACTTGGCTCACCACGTGCTGTAGCTGGTAAGCCAGCAGTGCCAAGCACGCGTAGAACAGGGCCAAATGCCACATCAACGCAACCACGGATGGGGCGTCCTCTTGGCCGGCTTGGAACGCCTCCCAGCCCCTGCGTGCGCTGCGGGCTTTGGAGGCGCACAGCCACGCGATCCCGAAAGTGACCGCAGAGAGGACGAGCTCAGACAGCACGACCACCAGAAAAAGGGTCATGGCATCCTCCTCTGGGTTGGGAGCAGGCCATGAGCCTGCAGGTAAGCGTGAACCGCCTGCCGGGTCACGCCCAGGCGCTTGGCAATTGCAGGGCCGTTGCTCCCCTGCTCCAGCAGGCGCACCACCAAGGCGTGTTGGTCAGCCAGAGGGCGCCAGGGCCTTTGACGCAACCCCAGGTGGGCCAGGTCGGCGCTCACCACGGGCGATGGAACGCCCAGGGCTTGGGCGATGGCCGCCCGGCGATGTCCCTCTCGGAACATCCGGGCGACTTCGGAGCGGCGGTGGGCAACGGATGGCCGCTTCATGAGCCCAACCACCAACCGGGGCTCGGTCGCATCGCCCTGGTCGTCAACATGGAGCAGTGGTTCGCTCATCATCGCTCCCATCGCCCCTTGAAGGATTGCCATTCCTTGGAAGGATTGCGCTTACTGACGACAAGCGGACGGAGAATTCCAGTGCTCATGCCTCCACCCGCCAGCCCAGCGTTATTGATCTGAGAGGTCGGACCACAGCGTTTTACTCTTCCCCATACACGCCCCCACCAAGGCGTTCGCTTGCGAGGCGCTGATTGGATTCCCCAACCCTGGCTTGCACGCAGAAGGTCGATCTGCGAGAGCGCCTCGGCTGAAAGGGCGGAACGTCCGCTTTCGTCCATCGTCACGGCGCCAGGTGAGCGCTTAAATGCTTCCACGGACAGCGCAGGGCGTGTGCGCTTGCTAGAAAAGGGGAGCCATTTCATCAGCGCTCCTCATCGGTCAGATTCAAGGGCAACGCAAGCGAGTTCGTTGCATGATCCTGACCGCAGCCCGATGATGGTCGGCATTCCGTCTTTCCCGACGGCTAGAACCAGCGTGTCTTTTTCTTGAATACCTGTTCCTTCCGCACGTGAAAAGAAAGGATCATTGGCTTGGATAGGCAGGATCCTCCCGGCAATGCGGAGTGCTCCCACTTCCCCACTGTAAGGCATATAGCTGTCCCGTGTGCCATGGCTCAGAACGCGCTCGTAGGAAACCCGCAACCTGTAGTGATTTTCTTCACGGTCCACAACCCGTAGATCGACGCTCTCAAGAGCGTCGGGAGCAACCGTGGGCGCAAAGGGGCTGGCAGAGCAACTTGCCCTAGAGCCGTTGCCAGGCTTTTGCGTCGGCTCAAATGACTGAACTCCAGTCCGGGCGGCGTCAGACTCAAGGACCGGACAACTATCCCAGACCGTCACAGAAATGGTCTGGGTCTCTGGTTCGTTGTCCGACGATGCATTGGTGCCAATGCCACAGCCACTTTCGTTGCACGACTTGCCAATGCGCACCGGCGAAGCATCAAGCGGCACCACCCGGGTCTTCTTACCCTTCCCCACCAAGAAGACCCGATCACCTTCGCGCACGTCCACGTCGGCGTCTTGGACCACCGCGAGGATGCGCTGGCGGCGATCGGACAGATCGCGCACGTAGATCTCCACCGCACGCCGGCCGCTGAGGCCCTTTTGAACCGCGGTTCCGGCAACCGCACCGATGACGCCACCGGCCACCCGGGCGGCATTGCGGTAGTCCCGGTTCCTGACCTGGTTAGCAGCCCCATAACCAACGGCCACCCCGATGGCGGAGCCAGCGTTCAGACGCTGGTCGGACTTCAGTTGAACCGTGCGAACCATCAGGACCTCGCCCAGTCGGGCGTCCTGGACCGACAGGGCTTCGGACGAACCATAGCGGCGAGCGGAGGTGGAATCGGCGGCAAAGGCAGCTGGAGCAGACAACGCCAATGCAAGGACCAGGACGATGGGTTTCAAGGTGCACCTCCATTTCGTGAGTAGGTTCACCTATGCATAGATCGATTCTGGAAATGCGCAAGGGGGTGCTTCGGAGCTCGGCTACACAACCTTTAGTCCGCGTCATTAATTTGACGGAAAAGCGACAAAATGATGCATATGGACAGAGATTGATGCTCAGGCGATGATTCTTCCCACAACTCAAAACCAACAGGGAAATGTATGGCAAGGAAGAAGAGTTCATCGGCCGCAGGTGCCGCGATTTCGACCGGCGGCGGAGCTGTCGCTGGCGCAACTTCTGCGATCCTCGGCGTAACCAGTGGTGCAGCGGCCGGAACTGCCGGTGCAGCCGCCGTGACCTCCGGCTTGGCAACCGTCGGGAGCGTTGTGGGCGGTGGCATGCTTGCTGGACTGGGGGTGGTCGCGGCCGCACCAATTGCGGGTGGTGCGGCGATGTTCGGCGTCTACAAGCTCTACCAGCGCATGGCATCCAAGAAGTAACTGCTCTGCCTGACCCGCTGCCACAAGCGGCTTCCCTCTGCGTCGCGCAGGCTTCGTCAATGTCTGCAAGTGGCCATCCAAGCTAGCAACCTTGGTGGCCGCTCTTACCAGCTTGTGGCTCAAGCCCTTGGACCAGAAGGCCACGTTGACCTCAATGCCCCGCTGGCGCGGCCAGAGTGCGAGCGTGACGCTCAAGCCCGAGCGCACCGAGGCCGTTCATGCAGGGCTAGCAGCCGGCGGAGTGCGATGTAGTCCGCGCCTACACGTTGGGATGCACGATGGGTTCGCGCATGCTCGATAGCACACGGATCGGAATTTCTGTTACTGCACGTAGATCAGACTGGCCATTTCTTCCCCTTTCTCTCTCGCCCCTCCGCGTCTGGCAAGGAATCTGAAACCGGCAAGCTCTCCTGTCGTGCAATATTCCTGATCGACATTCAACCTGTGATGATGTGGGAACGCTCTCCCTCAACCTGCCAAACCGTCTACGGAAGTGGCAAAATTGCAGGATCACTCACAGGGGGAAATTGGATGTCCGACACAACCTACAGCCACCGCATCCTCAAGACTTATGGCCTGCTGGTGGACTTCGAAGGTAAACCACGCCTCAAGAACGTTCCGTCGCCTCTAACCGGTCAAAAGAAGGCAAAGGAGACGATGGAAAAGTGGACGCAGCGAGTGCTGGGGGATGAGGTCAGCAAGGTCCGCGTCTACCGACCGGCACGCGTTAAAAGTGACACACTCATTGCCAGCCTCACAGACACGCACGACGCCAAGCTGGTGCGTGACATTGTTCGCGGCGCCGTTCGCAAGAAGAGCAAATCAGCGAAAGCAAAGATTGAAGAGATCAAGGTGGAGCACGCCGCCGAGCTTAGAAAGCGCGGAGCCACCGCGAGAGAACTTCGGAAGGCACACGAAGAAGACCTGTCGGGAAAGCTCGATGAGATCCTGGCTGCGACGGCCTATCTGCCGCTGGATGACCTTCAGGACTTGGTGGTGGAACTCGGAGAGGACTTGAGCCCTTCGGTCCGCAACTGGGCACTTGCCTTGACTCCGGCCAAGGATGCTGACGAGGTTTCCGTCATCGACGTTCTAAAGCAAATGCTTTTGCGCATGGACTACCTTTCCAAAACCTGAATCGATGCAGTCACGTTCGACATCACCCTATCGAACCAACCCCACTGAAAGTATTCACCAAGAATCCCAAGAGCTCACAGCATGGCGTTCAAGCGCGATCTATGGTCTGGCACCTATGACAAAGACCACTTTCCCAGCTTCCCCTGCCCTATGTGCCTTACCGGTAACGCGAGGCTGAATCCAGAGAGCATTGATGTCAAGGAACCGGCTTATTCTTCGAAGAATCGAGAGGATGCCGACTGGGAGCCATGCTGGGACGTTGAACGATTTAGCCTGAAGCTGACGTGCGATGATCCGGAGTGCGGCGAGATCTCGGTTGTTTCCGGAGATACGTCGCTAACTGAATGCTTCGACGAAGAAGACAATCGTCAAGTCTTCTTCGCCCATCTCCATCCCAGAGCCATGTTTCCCGCGCCTGTGCTCATCTCCATTCCTGAGCTGGCTCCTCCCGAAGTCAGGGAGAACATCCGCCTCGCGTCGTCCCTCTACTGGATGGACCCGAGCTCATCGGCCAATCGTCTACGTGCCAGCGTCGAGTTTCTGCTGGACTTCCTTGAAGTCCCAAGGGAAAGCATGCAAGACGGCAAGGCGAGACGCCTGGACTTGAACGCAAGAATTGCCTTTTATGGGAAGGTTAACGCTGAACATGCATCGTCTCTGACAGCCCTTAGGATGGTTGGCAACCTCGGTTCTCACGGCGAAAGTGTTCGGCGCGAGGCGCTGCTGGATGCCTTCGAAATCTACGAATACACCCTTGAAGAGCTGTGCGGGCAACGAAAGTCCAGAATTGAAGAGCTTCGTCAAAAGCTTATCTCGACCAAAGGGAACTACAACGTTTAGTTAGGCCACCATGTCGCGCCCCTTGGCTTTCGTCTTGGGGCGGGAACACTGCCGGACGTTGGAAGCAGGTTTCTCAAGCTCTTGCCGATTGGCCGCCAAGGACTGCCACTCCTGCTCAACCTTTCGGAGCGGCTCGCGAACCAACTCGGGCACCTTCAGGAACTCCACCACCCGCTCGGCCGCCGCCGCGGCTCGGAAGAGCTCCCGGGGATCGTCCCGGAGGATTTGGATCCACGACTTCACGTAAGCCGCGTGTTGGGTGGGATCGTGGCCAATGCCCAGGCGTTCGCCCATCAGCATGGATGACACCTCCGCGACCAGTTCTTCCTTGGCGTAGTCGATGCTCCCAAAAGCCCCCTTCTGATCGCGGTTGAGGCGGGTGGGAAAGCCGGTCCAGTGGCCCAGTTCGTGCAACGCGGTGGCGTAGTAGCCACTGGCCGAGTGGAAGCTGTTGCGCTGGGGCAAGTGGATGCTGTCGGTCATCGGACGGTAGAACGCTTGGTTGCCCCCGTCGTGGTGGATCTCAGCCCCGCTGCCCTTGAGCACCGCTTCGCAGGCCTGATGGATATCGGGCTCTGCGCGCGGGGGTGGCAGGACCAACGCCGGCAACCCATCGATCTGCATCGCGTTGAACACGCGTGGGAAGAAGACCTTGGGGTGGGCCTTGGCGATGAGATCGGGGTCCCCGCTCTTCTTGGCCTCTTCCACCGGCGACCAGTCCCAATACTCAATCACGCTGGCTTTCTCGCCTTTGCGCACCTGAGCGCCCACGGCCGCGGCTTGCTTGTAAGTCATCCACCGGTTGTCCTGGGTGTCCCAGGCGCTCTGAAGGGCCCACAGGTGGAGCAGGTTTCCGCCCCGGTAGCTCTTGCCCGTCGTGGGGTTCATGGGCAAGCCGAGGTCCACGCGGGCGTCCCAAGGTCTGAGGAAGGGACCGGTGCCCTCCTCCATCTGGCGGATCAAGCGCTCGACGACGTCGCGGGAATGGCGCTGAAGGAAGCTTTCGTTGGGGGTGGCATCGGACACGGGCAGGCTCTCCTGGAAGGCAAGGAAAGGCGCCTGTCGGCAACGCCAAGGGGGTTAGGCTGGAAACTTCAATCGCGAATGGTGACGGCGCGTCCCTGCTCCAACAGGTTCTCCAGCAACGCTAAGGCCCGGCCGATGGCCAAACCGGTGCCGGGGTCTGTGTCGCCCTCCTGGAGCTGCACCCGGATGCCCTCGGGGGTTCGGTGCACGGTGAAACGGGGGGAGGCCGCCAGGGCGTCCTGGCGGTCCATGCTGTCGTCCACAAAAGCATCGGAAGGGGTCATGGTTTCAGCATGCGACAGGATGGGGATTTGGCAAGCCCCCGCCACGACCGCACCTGCTGACAGGGCGCCTCTAGGGCTGGAAGAGAAATGGGACCACTGCTTCCGCCTGCGGTTGACGGCATTGAGCCCCAACCTCTCTACAAGCCAGCCAACCGCAAAATGGTTGTTGTGGAACTGGCTCACACAGGCGTTTCCAAATCCGCCATGTCCCGCAGCGGCTTGATCCCAGCAATTCGAATCTCGGCCACTCGAGGCTTCTTGCCCCCATGGGAGATTTGGTAGATGCCGGCCTCGGGAAACTTCTCGCGAACGCGCTTCCAGAAGTCCTCCGCGTTGACAGGCTTCTTGCCTAACTCTTCCAACACGTATTGGCGGTAGTCGGCGTAAATGGCCGTCTTGTCGGTGCAAACACCGCTGTCGTAAGAAGCGTCGCGGTCCGCCATGTAGGCCATGGTCGTGTCCGATTCCATTCGGTTTTGCTCGGCCAGCGCGAGCACGGCGTCGGGCAGCTTTTCGGAAAACCCGCCACGCTCCATGAGGCGCAGCGCTCCTTCCAGCACCCAGTCCAGCACCTGGGCCATTTCCTCCTCGCTTTCGGTGATCTGAAGGTGGAAGTCAGGCTCACGCTTCTTTCCATTTCCACCCTTCGCGTCGTCGTGGATCTTCTCGCCCATCCGAACATTGAAGGGGATGGCCAGGACCTTTCGCCAGAACCCGTGCTCATGCCCGGAAACCGTGAACCAGGCGTTGACGCTGGCGAACAGGGTGCCGATCGGGAGCGTGGTGTATGCGTCTTTGCGCTTGGCCTCGACTTGGATCGGGTCACGGGAAATGAGCGCTTTCAGGACTTCCTGGATGGATGCGGCAAGGACCTTTGGCGTCTCCGTGACAATGTAGGCGCTCTTGCCCACCAGCGGGGCCATGGCGAAGGTTCCGTCCAACTTCTCCAGACGCAGCGACACGTTGCGGGGGTGAAGGGCGCGCAGGATGTGGAGGAACGTGGATTTGCCATTGCTGCCCGACCCAACCAGGAAGAAGGCCTTCTCAAAGCAGATCGACATCAACGAGCTGGCCACCGCCTCCTGAAGGAGTGCACGCACCTCCAGGTCGGGCTGAAAGAGATCCAGGTATTGACCGAACTTCGAGTTGGGATCCAGCGGCTTGGGAGTGTAGTAGCCATCGCCGTCAACCTGGTCCATCCGCAGCGTGGCAGGGACCTGGTAAGTGATTCCATGCTCCTTGGTGGCCGCCAGGACCCGAATGCGCGTCCTAGACGGCGTCTCGTCGTTTTGAAACAGGAGTGCTTGCCGCGGGCCCAAAGCCTGTCCATAGGTCGCAGAGAAAACGTCCTGATCAACGACCTCTTCCCCATCCGCCGCTGCGCGAGCGCAACGCGGCTCGTCAGGCTTGACGATCTCAAGGTAGCCCCCCTTGAGGGGAACGATGGCCCTGCGATCGGACTTCTTGGGCAACCAGCATTTCCGATCCCCCATCAGCTCAAGCACCGCTGTGTTGATGCAGCTGGTTGCATGACCTGCGTTCGCCTTGTCCTTGCGCTCCAATCGAAGCCAGGAAAGCGCCTTGGCTGCCATGTCCTTCTCCGAGCAACGGTCCCAGTAGCCCTGCTCAGGAAGCCAGCGGAAGAAGCTGCAGTCGTCGTCGCCATCCGGCAACTTGCCGCCGATCGCATACTCCTCCGTCGCTTTCAGGTGATCGGCAAAATCGGCCTCGAATGCTTGATCGCTCAAGGTTGCCTTAGGCGCTGGTGCTCCAAAAGCCGCCTTGGGGGCCGCACTCCCACGGAAGGAAAGGACGTTGCTGGGGCGCCCGTTGACACCCGAGGTTGGTGTTGTATCGTTCATGTGTGTGTTGTCCATTTTCGAACCCCGGTTGGCGCCGGGGTTTTTTGTTGATTACGCGGCCTGCTGGACGCGACTCATCCATTCCACCAGCGCTTGACGCATGGCTTCCGATGAAGTCTTGCCCTGGGCATCAGCCGCCGCTTGAAGCCGCCGCTTGAACGCTCGACTCACCCGCGCCTTCAGCATTTCGTCTCGCGGTTGCGTCACCTTCTTCGATGTGGGGGAGTTCGTCATTGCTCGTTTCCTGGTTGATGTGGTCCCGTTGTGGCCACAACCCCATCCAAACAGAGCTCACGAACTTGTCCAGACCGACTTCTTGACTAAAACCAATATCTGTTGCTTCAACAGCATTTTTTGCATAAACGAGAGGCAATTCACGCTTTTCAGCCAAGGTGTAACAGGTGCTTGTTACACCCCTTGTTACGGCTGAAACCCTGACCAGACAAGAGTTGTCACGGGTGTAACAGGTGTAACAAGTAGATCCATTGGTTTGAAAAAAGTGATTGGCCTTGACGCCAAAATCTCTGATGCAGCTGCAAGTAATACCTACCCACCCGTTACACCCGTTACACGCGCCTTCGACTCTGCAAAGCCATTGAATCCATTGGACAAACTGCCGTAACAAGCACTTGTGACGGGTGTAACGGGTGCTTGTTACGTCTCCGAGAAGATCACTCTTCGCCATCGGCGTCACTCGCGGATGACAAAGAAATTTCCGCACACCCGCACGCAGCTGCCGGTCGCTTCGCGCCGGCTTCTAAAATCTAAAAGCCCGTTTGGAAGTGAATAACTCCGCCTTCGGCGCGATAGCGATAGGCCCGGGTGGGCACCACCGGCGTTAACCGTCACTGGCACCCGGCAAGGGTTGAGCCCTGGGCGAACCGCACGGCAGCTTTGACTGGGACACTGCCCCTATCCGCAACCATTTGCTTGCTACAAATCGTCCCGCACGAGTTCGAAGGGGCAATCCTCGCGACACTCCGACGCAAACACCGGCACCAACAGGTGACGCTGAGCGATGATGTCTTTGCATTCCACGTGAACGGCTCCGATGGGGCGCTCCCAGACCAACTGATTGATCAACAGCTGGAGAGCGGTCATTGCAGCGCAGAGCGGATCCCTGTCGTTGGCCGACACCACCAGGTCCATCAACGCGTCCGGATCGTTGGATTGGCTCCAAAGAAGGGCATGGACACGGGCCAGAAGCAGCGTTCCAGCACCGCAGGTGAAATCGTTGAACAGCGGTTCCTGACACCCATCGCCCAAACCCCTGGGAAGAAACCTCATCGCGCCCCGAGCAAGGGCCCACGGGGTGAAGTCCTGGCAATCCCTTTTCTTCTGACCCGATCCCGCCAGCTCGTTGAACACCCACCCCAGGATGCACTCAAACGGCTCAGCGCTTTCGATGGCGGCGATGTAGGCGTCGGCCACCTCTGCCCCCCAATCCCCGTCTTCAAGATCCACGTCGCTGAGCAGGCCCACGTCCATCCAAGGCAAGACCGATACCCCCACCCCGTTCTTGCGCTTTTCCAGCTGCTTGTGAACGGCCGCCCTAAGACCGTATGCCACGAATTTGGACATGCGTTCGCGAGGCGAGAGGGCAGGAATACAGTTGACGGCCTTCACCAGCCGCTTGTAAGCCTGCGCCTTCTTTTGAAGTTCGCGTTCCTCCCATGCCTTCGCAACATTGACTGGGCCATCGCGACCCTCAATCCTGCCTTCCATATCGCTCATCCTCTGCAGGATATGGAGGGCTGCCTTGGTTTGGTTACTCATCGTTCGCACTCCCCTGGTTCGCAGTGGCCACCTGCGCCACCCGCTGGATGGCAAAGAACTTCCCGCGCAACACACCGCTTGCCAGCGCTTGCTGAAGGTGACCGGCGGCGCGCTTGCCGTAAGCCACCACCAACGATCCCGACGGCGCTGCCGTGCCGGTGGTTCCGTCTGGACGCACAAACCTCAGCCTCCCACGGGTGAACAGAATCGCCGTCGCGCTGGGGTGGGAAAGCACGCAGTCGTGCATCCATCCCGTCTCCATGCTGACCGGTACCAGGGCGATACCGCCGCCGGGGTGGTTGGCCAGCTTGCTCAACCACTTCTCAATCCCTTTTCCGTAAGGCGGATTCATCCACACGAATGCCTGCTTGGGCCACGGCGTAGCCAAGCCGTCCTGACTCGGCGGGATCATCCGGCGGGCCGTGGGCGCCGGCAGCCGCGACGGGTCTTCGGGCGTGCAAGGGTCGAGGTCAAAGCCGCGCTTGCCCCCGAGCGCCTTGACGATGGCAGGCGGGGTATACCAATCCACGCTCGTGTGGGCCTTGTCGCTTGCCTTGTAGCAAACGGAGGTGAGCCGGGTGGGTTTCTGTGCCAGAAGGCGCTTGGAGCGGGTTGCTGCGTTGAACGGCAGAACGTTGGACTTGGGCTGCATGAGGATTCTCCAGGCAATGCTCCGCCAGCACGGCTGCGTTGCCGCGTTGAAGGAATGGGTTTTGGGAGTTGGGCTTGAACTAGCCCGAGAGGCGCTACTGACGGCGGGTTACCACCAAGAGTCGTAGAACACGTTCCAACCCTCGTTGATCAGTGCGCGGGCCTGCGCAATGAAGTCCAGATCTTCTTCAGCTCGATCGGCATCCGATTCACCGAAGAAGAAGCCTTGGGTATAAGGCAAATCATCGTTCAGGACAGCCAGTTCCAACGCATCAAGATCGTCCAATCCAAGGAATACGGGAACTTGGTTGAAGTCGAAGGGATCAACCTGCCCCGTCCTAGCACTGTGCAACTTGCACATCCAACCGTGAAGGTTTGGATGCTTTCGCCAGTAGAAAAATAGTTCTTGAGTGCGATCTCGCACATCAGTGCGGGTCTTGACCGCATACATATCGAGGCCCATCGGCTTGCTCCATCGCCCCGACCACCGAGGCGTTGGAGTAATCATCCGAACTGAGAGCTTCCATCGATACGGATATTGGAGGCCTCCAATATCCGTTAGCGGCCGTTACATTCGCCCATTGCGCTTGTCGGGCATCTTTGGAGGCGTTGGCTGCAGGCGTTCGTCCAGCGCTTGTTCGATCACCCTAGCTCGCGAGGCGTCGAGCTGCTGAGCCAGGTCTCGCAGACGGCTGGCCTGGGCTTGGGCTGCGTTGTTGAATGCGTCCACCCACTGGCGCTTTACGTCAGGGTTCTGCCAAGGCTGGGCGAATGCCTCGGCCAGCGTGCAGACCCGAATCCCAAGCCCGATCTGCGCGCCCAATGCTTGGAGCCGGCGAATTAGCGCACCGGTGATCGGTTGGTCAGTCAGTGGCTCCAGGAAGAACTGCTTAGCCTTGGACCCTTTGGCCACCAGAAACGGCAGTTCTGCAGTTAGGAGGGTGTCGACCGCAACGCCCCGTTCGCTCAACGGCTTCCACAGGCCCTTAGCCTTGAGCTCGGCTGCCCAGGCCATCAACGGGACAAGGGTGGTCGAGCGCTTGCGAGTTCCCTTCACCGTGAACAGCGTCCCCGTTGGGGGGTGTTCCTTCAAGAGGTGTTGCAACTGGGCCGTGCTGATCGCCAACACCCCGGCGGCCTCATTGAAGCTCAGCTCCACGTCCACCGTGGGGCGCTGCTTCGCTAGGCGCAAATGGTCTGCAACCTTCTTCTCCATCTGGCCCACGCTTTCGGAGCCAGAGAGTTTGCCGAGAAAGCGATCGATGGCTCGGCGGTAAGCATCAGCGGCAGTGAGGGCCATTAGTTTCGCTCCCTCCCCTTACCACTGACCTTCGTAGGGCGTGCAGAGGTATTGCTGCTGCGCCGCCCGACCTTGCGTGCCGGCAGGGTGCGCAGCGCCTCCAGGTCGATTCCGTAATTTAGGACACCCAAAGCTGGCGTTCCTCCGGCACCGTTGAGCTTCTCACTCACCGTAAAGGGCCTGCTGTAAGTCGCGTGGTGTTCGTCGTCCAATTCGTGGCCGACGATTTGGGCTCGCATCTCAGAGGCCACACCGCTGCCCTGCATCTCCTGAATCACGGTCTTTCGGAGACTATGGAAACCACGCTTCGCTTTCGGCCACCCACCACTGTGCTTTTGGAGGTAGTAGCTGAACGCCTTCGATATCCAGTTCCCCGCACCATTCTTCGCCTTACTGTCAGCCTGCGGAAACAATCGCCAGTCCCCGCTCTCCCTTCGTTCGGCGACGTAGTCCAAGAAACCGAGCTTGATCAGGTCGGGATGCAACGGGACGACCCGATTGGAAACATCGGTCTTCAACCGCTGATCCTCCCCCTCATCGGTAAACCGTATGCACGGGATCCCCTCCTCCTCCTTGACGTCGAGGGTGAACAGCTGCCCCACCTCACCCGCCCGGGCTCCCGTATACAGGCCCAACAAAGCCGCCCAGCGCGCTCCCGTTGAAAGCTGCCTGAAGCTATCGGGTGCGAAGAGTTGATGGACCTGGTCCAAGGTAAAGGCCTGGAAGCCAAATTTTCTACGCTTGCGCTTCTCGGCCATCGAAACGCTGACGTGACCTGCGGCGACGTTGTCTCCCTTTAGCACATAGCCTGAAGCCATTGCCCAAGTGAAGAATCCTCTCTTTCCTGCGAGGTAGCTCTGGCGATTGTTGAGCGTAGAACGCGTTAACCCGCGCTTGGCCAAATGGTCGTAGAAGCGGGCCATCTCAGGCCGCGTGATGGTGTGCAGCTCGCGCTCGGCGCCCAAGAACTCGATCAGCTCTGTCACGGGAAGCAGTTTGATGCCGACCGTTTTGACCTCAATGTCCTCGGCGGCGACTTTGTCCTGCCAGATTCGCTTCGCATCGATCAGGCTGATCGTCTCAGCTGGCAGGGGCTGCGCCGCCACTGATTCCAACAGTTTGGGCCCAGCTGCCGCCGGAACTGCCCCCGCATCACGGAAGTGGAACTTGCCGATTTCTTCCAGCGCCTCCATTGCTCGAGCATGGTCGGCCGCATCCGTGGTCCGAAGACGGAAGCCCGGCAAGTCAATTTCATAACGCCGGGAGCCGTTCTCCGCGACGCTGCGCAGAACATCCTCAACCGTGAGTCCCTTCTTGGTCATGCACCCATCCCTGATGGCATCGAATGCTTGAGCATAACGCTGTGCGATGGCCAAGGCAGCCACCCTTGCGCTATGCAGGTGGATGCCTAGGGGATGCTTGACGAAGGGTTTGCCGAGGATGCCGCGCATGTCCGTCGGAACGCGCATGCGAAACTGGTAACGACCAGTGGAAGAGCGAGTGAGATAGCTTGGTAATCGCATCGGAGTTGTGCCCCGATTTGTGCCCCAAGCCGCCCTTCAAGACCCTAAAAATGTTGTTTAAAAACAAACACTTACTAAGGATTGGCGGAGAGAGTGGGATTCGAACCCACGGAAGGTTTGACCCTTCGCCGGTTTTCAAGACCGGTGCCTTAAACCGCTCGGCCATCTCTCCAATCGGGTCCCGGTCGCCCGGGCAGCGGCGTATTCTCGCACGTGAAGGCCATTTGCCCAAGACCACCTTGCCCCTGCCCTTCGCATCCGGCACGGTGGGGCCTCCACTGCACTCGGAGCCCCCATGGCCCACCTCGACCTGGCCAACCTGCGCACCACCCTGCTGGACGACACCCAGCTGGCCGCAGTGGCCCTGCACCGCGCTTTCGCTGGACACCTGCCGGTCAGCAGGGGGCATCTGGTGGTCTGCGATCCGCTGGTCCAGGCCGAGGCACCGGCGCTGGCCGACTACACCGCTCCGGTGGGTCGGCATCCGGTCGAGATCATCGTGCACAGCGGCCGGCCGGCGCTGGCCGTGGTCTGGTTCAAGCCCCGCGAAGCCCTCACTGCGTCTGCCCTGCACTGGCAGATGGCGCGCTGGACCACGCAGGACCTGACCGGACTGGATGAGGACAGCTTCATCGGCTACCCGGTCGACGCCGGCACCGGCTGCTTCATGGACACCGACACCCAGCAGGCACTGCTGGCCCTGATCGAACGAGCCGATGGCGACGAAGGCGGCGAGTGGTCGGATGCGCTGATCGACCATGATGGCCTGGACGAAGGCACCGAATACCGCCCCTGGGGCGAGGACTCACCGCATGGCTTGGTCGTATTCACCAGCGGCTGGGGCGACGGCGTTTACCCCAGCTACTGGGCGCTGGATACGTCCGGCATTCCAGTCGCTCTGGTCACCGATTTCCTGTGCATCCAGGGCGGAGACGGGCGCGACGAGCGCGAGATCGCCGACCAGGCCTATCGCGACAGCCTTCCACCCGAAGAGGCTGAAGCGCTGGCACGGCTTGTAGCGGCGGTGGAACGCGATGATGCGAACGCACTGCGCGACCTGCTGAAGGATGCGCCACAGCGCGCCAACCAGATCGAGCCTGGTTGCGGCGGCACCGCCGTGTACGAGGCGATCCGCCTGGACCGCCCGCAGGCATTGCGGGTGCTGTTGCAGGGCGGCGCATTGCCGGCAATGCCCAAACGCCTGCACATGAGCAAGGTGACCGGCTATCTGGACTATGCGCGCTTCCTGAAGAAGCCGCGCAGCGCGGAACTGATGGCGGTGCTGGAAGCGCCCGTCGTTGCAGCCGAACCGGCACCGGCCCCACCGCGACGCCGCAGCTTCTGGGACCGGCTGTTCGGCCGGAACTGATCGGCATCGGAAAACAGCAACGCCGGGCATGGCCCGGCGCTACCGTTCAGCGCTCTCAGCCGGCATCCACCGCCAGCGCACCCAGTGCACTGGCCTTGATCCGCTCCTTGGCCTTTTCACAGGCGCCACCGCAATCCAGGCGCGAGGCCTCCAGCTGCGGCGGCAGGTGCTCGGCCAGGAAGTCGATGAACACGCGCACCGCCGGCAGCAGGCCGCGGCGCGAAGCGAACACGGCGTGGCACACGCCCTGCGGCAGCGACCAGTCCGGCAGCACCACTTCCAACTCGCCGTTGCGCACGGCGTCGGCGCACACGGTCTCCGGCAGCATGGTGATGCCGAAACCGTCCTTCACCATGCTCTGCAGCAGCGGGAAGTCGAAGCCGGCCACGCGCGGCTGCAGGTCGACCCGGCGCACTTCGCCTTCCGGGCCATGCAGCTCCCAGCGCTGGCGGGCTTCGTCTTCGCTGATGCTGAGGGTGACATGCTGGGTGAGCTCTTCCGGGTCCTTGGGACGGCCGGCGCGGTCCAGGTACTTGGGGCTGGCCACCAGCAGTTCCTGCACCTGGCCGAAGCTGCGCATCACCAGGCTGCCGTCGTCGTCCAGGCGCGAACGCACGCGCAGGGCCACGTCGTAGCCTTCGTTGATGATGTCCACGCGGCGGTTGCTGATGTTCAGCTGCAGCCGCACCTTCGGGTACTGCTCAAGGAACTTGGGCAGCAGCTTGGGAAGCTGCATCTGCGCCAGTGACACCGGCACGCTGGCGCGCACCACGCCGCGCGGCTCCGCGCTGAGGCGGTCCACCACTTCGCGGGCGGCCTGGGCCTCGGCCAGCATCGTCTGCGCATGGCGATGCACGCTGGTGCCGACATCGGTGACCGCGAAACGGCGCGTGGAGCGCTGCAGCAGGCGTACGCCCAGGTCGGTTTCCAGCTGGCTGATGCGGCGGCTCAGGCGCGACTTGGGAATACCCAGTGCGCGCTCGGCGGCGGCGAATCCGCCGTGGTCGACCACCATCGCGAAGTAGTACAGGTCATTCAGGTCATGCATACCCTAGTTCCATATCTAGAACAATACGTGGCATTCAACCACCTTTATTCCGCCTTTGCAACAACCTATCGTTCTCTCCGTCGGCGGGGCCATCCCGCCCCCTTCTTCCAGAACACAGGTGACTGCCATGAAGCTTCTGCATCTCGACGCCAGCGTGCTTGGCGACAATTCCGTCTCGCGCCAGCTGTCGGCCGCCGTGGTCGCCCGCTTCACCAGCCAGATCGACGGCCTGCAGGTCGATTATCGCGATCTTGACGCCAATCCGGTACCGCACCTGCGCAGCAGTTCGCTGGCCAGGACCGACGCCGCTGAAGCGACCGATGCTGAACAGGTGATGCAGCAGTTCCTGGAGGCCGACATCGTTGTGATCGGCGCGCCGATGTACAACTTCAGCATCCCGTCCACCCTGAAGGCCTGGATCGATCGCGTGGCCGTGGCCGGCCGCACCTTCAAGTACACCGAGAACGGCCCGGTGGGCCTGGCCGGTGGCAAGCGGGTGATCATCGCCAGCAGCCGCGGCGGCATCTACACCGACTCGCCGGCCGACTTCCAGGAGCCGTTCCTGCGCCAGGTGTTCGCCTTCATGGGCATCAACGAGATCGAATTCGTGCGCGCCGAAGGCATCGCCTATTCGCCGCAGCACCGTGAAGACGCCATTGCCGGTGCGCTGGCGGCGCTGCCGTCGCACGAAGCGGCCGAACCCGTCGCCGCATAACGCGTCCCAGCGTTCGGCGCCCCTCTCTCCTCGTCTGGGCGCTGAACGCGGGCCGGGATCCCCTCCCCCATTCCGGCCCACCCTGGCGGCCCCGCACAGTGGGGCCGCTTTTTTGTGGTGCCTGGCCTGAGGGCCTGCGCTATCCACGCATGGCGTGGATCTACTGATGCACGCGCGGTAGATCTACGCCATGCATGGATGCAGCGCTATGCGCGGGGTTCTACAGGGGGTTAGGCTGGGGTCATGAACTACATCGTGACGGCTGCGCACCGCAGCGAATTTCCGCACCCGATCACCCTGCGCCGTGGCCAGGCGCTGGTGGTGGGCGAACGTTATGAAGGCCCGGAGGGCTGGGAAGACTGGTTCCTGTGCGAGGCCAAGGGGCAGCAGCCCGGTTTCGTGCCGGCGCCGGTGATCGGTCGCAATGCGCAGGGTGACGCCTATGCCACGGAGGATTACTGCGCGCGGGAGCTGGATGTGGATCCGGGGCAGCTGCTGCGAGGAATGCGCACGCTCAATGGCTGGGCGTGGTGCGTGCCGGAGAACGGCGAACCGGGATGGGT
>NZ_JAOBZT010000079.1:0-17695 GCF_029839005.1 Stenotrophomonas sp. GD03958
CCGCAACCGGACCCACCCCGCCTTCGAAAGGTCTCCGCAATCTGTCGGAATGGCACGGCCTGCTCTGGGTGGGTGTCGATGGGGTCAGATCCGTTTTCCGTCGGAAAAGGGATCTGACCCCCAGGAACGTCAACCCACTTCGTACAGCTCCAGCGGCAGGCCGTCGGGGTCGGCGAAGAAGGTGAAGCGGCGGCCGGTGTATTCGTCCACGCGGATCGGTTCGCACGCCACGCCATGCGCTGACAGGCGCTGGATGAACGGCTCCAGCGTGGCGACCCGGAACGCAAGGTGGCGTAGCCCCTGCGCTTCCGGACGGCTGGGACGGGGCGGTGGCGAGGGGAAAGAGAACAGTTCCAGCTGGCCGCCGTCGGGCAGGGCCAGGTCCAGTTTCCAGGAATCGCGCGCAGCGCGGTGGTTCTCGGCCAGCACGCGCAGGCCGAGGATGCGCACGTAGAAGTCCTTCGAGCGTGCGTAGTCGCTGCAGATCAGTGCGGCGTGGTGGATGCCCAGCAGGGCGTCGGAACCGGTGTTCATTGCAGAGTGTCCAGCCAGCGCTGGGCGATCTTCTGCGCCAGCGGGTACGGTTCGGGATCGTTGCGGTTGGTCAGCACGATCACGGTCAGGTGCTTTTCCGGGTGGCGCACGATCACGTTGCGGAAGCCGATGCTCTCGCCGCTGTGCCATTGCACCGGGCCGTTCAGGCGCCAGCCGAAACCGTAATGCGGCACGTCCGGTTCCGATGTGGCCGTGGCCGGGCTGAACATCGCGCGGCGCGAAGCCTTCGACAGCAGCCGGTCGTCATACAGCGCGGCGTCCCAGCGGGCGAGATCGTCCAGCGAGGAATAGATGCCGCCATCGCCGAGCACGGCGCTGGTGGTGCTCTGGTCGGTGCGCTGCCAGCGGCCGTCGATCCGGCTGTAGCCATAGGCGCGCGCGGCGACCGTGTCCACGCCGTCCTGGTGGGCCACGGTATGCGCCATGCCCAGCGGGCGGAAGATGCGTTGCTGCAGGAAGGTGGCGAAATCCTGGCCGGACGCGCGGCCGACGATCAGGGCCAGCAGCGCGTAGCCGCTGTTGCTGTAGCGGTACTGCGTGCCGGGTGCGAAATTCAGGTGGTCCTCGCGCGACAGCAGGGTCAGCACGTCGGCGTCATGCACCTGCCGCGTGTCAGCCGGGTCCATCAGGTCTTCGTAATCGAGCAGGCCGCTGGTGTGCGAGAGCAGTTGGCGGATCGTGATGGCCGCTGCAGCCGGCGGCAGTTCGGGCAGCCACTGTCGTGCAGGCTGATTCAACCCCAGCCGTCCATCCTCCACCAGCAGCAGCACCGCCGCAGCGGTGAACTGCTTGCTGACCGAGGCCAGCCGGAAGTTGCTGGCGGCAGTGACCGCAGTACCGTCCTCCACCACTGCCAGGCCGTAGCCACGGCGGAACACCGGCTGCCCGTCATGCAGCACCAGCACGGCGGCGCCGGGCACCCGGCCATCGTAGGCCTGCATCAGGCCGTCGATGCCCGCATCCGGTGGGGTCAGCACCGGCGCGGCGGAGCCCGCCACTGGCAGCAGGCCCAGCACGACGGCGAACAGGGCGACGGCAGGGCGCATGGCGGCTCCGGAGGGGTCAGGGTGAAGGGGCTGGTGTGGCGCTGGCGGGCTGCGCCATCCAGCGTTCCATCTTGCGGCCCAGCACGTCCAGCGGCATGGAGCCGTCCTTCAGCAGTTCGGCGTGGAAACGGCGCAGGTCAAAGGCGGCGCCCTGGCGTTCCTTGGCCTTGTCGCGCAGAGCGACGATGGTGGTCAGGCCCGCCACGTTGGACAGCGCTTGGCCGGGCTGGGCCATGATCCGCTCGACTTCGGCGTTGGCGTCGTCGCTGCTCATGTCCACGGTCTTCTGCAGGTAGGTGACGGCCTGCTGCTTGCTCCAACCCTGTGCGTTCACGCCGGTGTCGGCCACTACGCGGGCGGCGCGCAGCAGGCGCGAATACAGGTAGCCGATGCGGTCGTAGGGATCGGTGTAGATGCCCAGGTTCTCACCCAGCGTTTCGGCATACAGGCCCCAGCCTTCGACGAAGGCGAGATCGCCACCGAGGCGGCGGAAGCGTGGCAGCTTGGCCAGTTCCTGCTGCAGGCCCAGCTGCACGTGGTGGCCGGGAATCGCTTCATGCAGGTACTGCACCGGCACGTTCCAGCGCTTGCGGCTGGGCAGGTCGCGGGTGTTCACGTACAACACGGCCGGTTGTCCGGCTGCGGACGGCTGATAGGCCGCTGCCGCGGCGGTGAGCGCACGCTCCGGTTCCACCGCACGGACGTCCAGTGCGGACTTCGGCAGCGTATCGAGCACCTGCGGCAGGCGTGCGTTGACCTGCTGCTGCACCTGGCGGTAGCGGTTGATCAATGCGTTGGCGTCACCGTACTGGAACTGGCGGTCGTTGCGCATGCTGCGCAGCAGCTTGGTCGGCGTGCCGCGCAGCTTGGCATCCTTCATCACGGTGGCAATCTGCGCCTGCAGCTCCTGCACGCGTTTCTCGCCCAGCGCGTGCAGTTGCGCGGCGCTCTGGTCGCTGGCGGTGGTCTGCATGATCAGGCTGGCGTACCAGGCCTGGCCATCGGGCAGCGCGCCCAGGCCGCTGCTGGTGCGCGTGGCCGGCAGGTATTCGGTGGCGATGAAGCCGCGCAGGGCGCGGTAGGCCGGCATGATGCGCAGCTCGATCATGCGCTTGTACTCGGCGCTGATGCGCGCCTTGTCCTCCGCCCCGATGGTGTTGGGCATGGTGCGGATCGGCGACCAGAAGATGCTCTCTTCGGCAGTCGGCTTGATCACCGCATCCAGCTGCGGCAGCACCTTCTCCATCAGGTCGCGGGGCTGCACCACGCCGGCCCTCATGCCCTGGCGCATGTTGTCGATGGCCTGGTCGAACAGCTCGGGAATGCCCAGCGAGCGGCGCGACCAGGTGTCGTAGTCCTGCACGGTGTTGAACGGCTGCGCGCCGGCACCTGAGCCGAGGATCGCCATGATGCTGCCGATGTTGTAGTACTGGCTGATCGGCATCATCCAGCTCGGGTAACGCTCGGCAGCCAGCGAGGCGCGCGCGTCGCGCACGAAGATCTCGTAGCTGAGCAGGTCCTGGCCCTGCAGGCCGTCACTGCCGAGCTTCTCGACCTTGCCCAGCCACTGCGTGGTGAAGTCGTGCGACTGCTGGCGCCAGGCGGCGGACAGGATGTTGGGCAGCTGGTCGTTGTAGCGGGCCTCGCCCTGGAAGGTCGCCTGCAGCGGATTCAACCGCATCGAGGCATCCCAGTATTCGTCGTACAGGCGCTCCAGCTGCACCTGCTTGGGTACGGCCCGGGCCGGGGCGACCGGGCGGGGCGCGGCGCGGCGCGCCGAGCTGCCACGCGCTGGCGCGGTGGCGCGGGCGGGCCTGGCCTTGGGCTTGGCAGCCTGGCGGGTCTGCGCGGCGGCAGGGCGGCTTGCCTTTTTCTTCGCTGCTTCGGCCGACGGCACGGCACTGAACAGGAACAACGCGGCAATGGCGGCGGCCAGGGCGCGGGTGGGATGCGGCATCAGGAGCTTCCGTGGAACACAGACCGTGGAGCTTGCACGATCCGGCCGCGTACGGCCAGCGTGAAGGCGCAGTCAGCTTTTTGCCGCTGGGGCTTCAGTCAGCCGCGGCCGCGGCGCGCAGCGCGGCGGCCCTGTCGGCGCCCAGGTAGCGGGTGATCGCGCGCCGCATCAGGTACAGCAACGGGATCAATGCGATCGCAAAGCCCATCTTGTAGATGTAGTTGACGCTGCTGACGGCCAGGAACAGCGACGTCGGCCAGTGCTGCGGGCCGAGCACGAAGGCGATCCAGATCACCACGAAGCTGTCCACCACCTGGGAGATCGCGGTGGATCCGGTCGCACGCAGCCACACGTGGCGCTCGCCGGTGGCCTGGCGGATGCGATGGAACACCGCCACGTCGATCAGCTGGCCGAGCAGGAAGGCCACCAGCGAACCGGCGATGGTCCACATGCCCTGGCCGAACACCGCGGCGAATGCCGCCTGGTAGTCCGGCACGCCGTGGCCGTCCATCGAGGTGACCCACCAGCTGGCCGGAGCCAGCGAGATCGCTGCGAAGGCGAACAGGAAGCCATAGGCGATCAGCACAACGGCCAACCACGAGATGAAGCGCACGCCGCGCTTGCCGAAAAACTCGTTGATCGTGTCGGTCATGATGAACACCACCGGCCACAGCAGGGTACCGGCGGTGAAGCTGAGCGAGCCGGTCTGGCCAAACAGGTTCCAGTTCAGCGGATCGATGCCCAGGGTGTCTTCCAGCGCGAAGATCTTCACCCCGATCAGCTCGGCCAGCACAGCGTTGCCGCAGAAGAACGCGGCCAGCACGATGAACAGCAGGACCGCGCGGTCCTGCAGCGGGCGCTCGATCGGCGCCGGTGTCATTCGGTGCGTTCGCCAGTGCGTTCGCCGGCGCGGGTGAACGGCACGCTGGATGGTGCCACGGCACCGCCGGAGATGATGAAGCTCATGGCCTGATCGACGGTCCAGTCGGTCGGGGTCAGCAGTTCCACCGGCACGATTTCCAGATAGCCCGAGGTCGGGTTCGGCGTGGTCGGTACATACACCGCGGCCAGCTCACGGTCGGTGCCGTGTTCCTTGATCACGCGGGTGACCAGGCCGACCGATTTCATGTCGCGATGCGGGAAGTCGATCAGCACCACGCGCTGGGTGCTGCCCGGTTCGGTCTGCAGCATGTCCAGCAGCTTCTTGGCGCTGTCGTAGATGATGCTGGCCAACGGAATACGCTTGATGACCGCGCCGACCCAGCGCAGCAGGCGCTGGCCGAGCACGCGGCGGCTGGCCACGCCCACCGCCAGGATCACCAGCAGGGTGGCCAGCAGGGCGATGGTGTCCTGGATCCACTCGGCGCGGACCCAGCCCAGATAGTGCGGGAAGCTGGTTGCGATCTGTTCGGACAGCGGCACCACCAGCGGGCTGGAAATACCCGACAGCAGCACGAACACGAACTTGACCACGACCCAGGTCAGCCAGATCGGCAGCAGGGTCAGCAGGCCGGTCAGGAACAGGCGCTGCAGGGAGGGGCGGGGGACCAGGGCGGGGGCTTCGAGCGACATGCGCGCATTGTAGCGGTCACGGCCGGTCGATTACGCTGGGGAATCGACTGCGGCAACGGCACATGGAAGGGAAGCTGTGTTGAAGATTCTGCGCGGACTGGGCTGGACCCTGGCAGGCCTGCTGGTGCTGGCCATCGTGGTGTGGTGCGCCTCGCGCATGTGGCCGGTGCCCGAATCGCGCCTGCAGGCGCAGCAGCGACTGGAAGCACGCCTGCCGGTGAGCGGCCGCAATGGATATGCACTGTTGTGGACGCTGCCGTTCGACGATCTGGATGCCCAGCAGCGCGAGCAGGCGCTGGCCGAGGATGTACGGCGCTGGGAAGCCGATGCACATGGCGGAAGCAGCGGCCGGACACACCTGGTAGCCAACCATGCCGAGCTGCACTCGCGGCCCGGGGCCAGTTGCGGGCCGGCCGCCAGCGGCTGTCTCGCCCAGGTCCGCGCGGACCCGCAACGCTTCGTGGAGGCCCACGCCGGGCACCAGCAGTTGCATGCGCGGCTGGATCAGCTGGCCGACGCCGACTACTTCGCGTCGCCGTTCCCGCCGAAGGGCGAGGGCATTCTGGTCCCGTTGCCGGCCTATGGCGTAGTGATGGACGCCACCAGTGCACGCGCGCTGGCCTATGTGCAGGGTGACATTGACGGTGCCCTGCGTGGTGCCTGCCGTGGCCTGCAGCTGGGCCGGCGGCTGGTGCCCGGCAGCAGTTATCTGGTCGAGAGCATCATCGGTGCCAGCCTGGCGCAGGCCAATGCCCAGCTGCTGGCCGACATGCTGGTTGAACTGCCTGCCGACCACCCCCTGCCGGCCGAGTGCGAACAGGCCATGCAGCCGTTGCGGGCCGAGGAACAGAGCCTGTGCCGTGCGATGCAGGGCGAGTACGCGATGAGCCGGGCGGCGATCGAGTCCTCGGCCCGGGAATTTGGTGGCGTCCTGGTGCTGGATCGGAGCAGCACGTTGGCGCGCGTGGCCGGCAATCTTGGCTGGGCCTGTGGCGCGGCAGCCACAGCAGCGCTGGAAACGGATCGCCCGTTGCCAGTGCCGGCGCCACCGCAGCATGACTTCGGTTGCCTGTCGAACGTCATGGGCTGCGTGCTGACCGATATCGCCGCGCCAATCTATCCTGCCTATTCGTCACGGCCACAGGATGCCGCGGCGATGGTGCGGCTGCTGGGGGCGCAGCGTTGGCTGCGGCAGCAGACGGACGATCCGGTGCACGCCCTGCAGCGGCTGCCGGCGCAGTTCCGCTCACCGGTGCGGTCGCCGCAGCTGTCCGCCGATGGCCACCATCTGCAGGTGCCGCGGCGCTCTCCATCGCGCAGCGCTGATGAGAACCCGTGGCTGACGGTACCGCTGCAGGCGGAGCCAGCTTCGGCTGCGTTGGCGCGCGATTGAGGCGCGCTCAGCGTGCGTGTGGCTTCAACCGCAGGTAGACCTGCTTGCGCACCTGGGCGACCACTTCGCCGCTCTCATCGACCACGTCGTTGCTGAACCAGCGCAGCACCTTCTCACCACTGGCTGCTTCCGTGCGCAGTTCATCCAGCAGCGCGTCGTCGATGCGGAATGACGTGCGTACGGTGCCGCGGCCGGGCTTGAGGAAGTCGATGGCGCCTGCTCGGTCCCACACGTAGTAGTCGCGCCCGAGGATGTGCAGCAGGCCCAGCATCCAGAATGGATCGGTCATCGCGAACAGGCTGCCGCCAAAGTGCGTGCCGACGTAGTTGCGGTTCCATGGCCGCAGGCGCAGCTCGACATCTATCTGCCGGTAGTCCGGCGTGATGCGGGTGACATGGATGCCGGTGAACAGGAACGGTGGCCAGAGATTGATACCGAAGCGGAACAGGTGGGCGTTCATGCGGGTGCGGGGACGCAGGGCGAGGCGCCCAGTCTAGCCATTCGCATGCGTATGTTGCACCCCGGCGGCGGCGAGGGTCACGCTTTGTCGTCGATCACATACCCGTCGCGGCCGTTGGCCTTGGCCTGGTACAACGCGGCGTCGGCGCCTTCAACGAAATGATGCGGTTGCAGCGTGCCGTCAGGCACGCGGGTGAACACGCCGATGGTGAGGGTGACGGCACCGTCGCTGCCATCACCGGGGGCCGGCAGTGCACGCACGCAGGCGATCAGGTCCTCGATGACCTGGCGTGCGCCTTCGGCCGGGGTATCCGGCAGCACCAGTGCGAACTCATCGCCACCGTAGCGCGCGGCCATGTCGCGTGGGCGCCGCGCATGCGCACCGATCAGCCGTGCAACATCGCGCAGCACGCGGTCGCCGACCTGATGCCCGTGGCGGTCGTTGTGGCGCTTGAAATGGTCGACGTCGATCAGTGCCAGGCTCAAGGACCTGCCACTGCGGCGCGCGGCATCGCATTCCTGCTGCAGTGACTGCTCGAAACGCAGGCGATTGCCGAGGCCGGTCAGCGCATCACGGTTGGCCTGGCGGTGCCAGGCCGAGATCCGCCAGATCGCCCAGGACAGCAGCACCAGCAGGATGCCCAGCATTGCGCTTGCCGGTGCCCACCACAGGTCACCGGCACGCAACAGCAACCAGCTCAGCAGCGGTGGAAGCGGCAGCGAGCACAGTGCGGCAAGCCATGGCAGGCGCAGGCCGAGCAGGAGCACGCACAACGCGGCCAGCACGCCGCTGATGGCGTGCTGCCAGAGGCGTGGCAGCAGATCGATCTGCTTGTGCTGCAGCAGCATCGACGCGATGTTGGCCTGGTATTCACTGCCGCTCATCCAGTACTCGCGGGTGGTCGGGGTCAACAGCCGCGGTGCGATGCCGCTGGCCGTCATGCCCACCACGATGCGGCGGCCATGCAGCATCGCCGTGTCCACGTGACCATCAAGTACGTCGGCATAGGACACCTGCGGCAGGCGCTCGGGCGGCCCCGCATAGCGCACGCGTACGTAGTCGTCGCGTCGCCACTGATAGGGCGAACCGATCTGCGGATCGGGATCGGGCAGGCCGTGCACCGTGCCCGGCGGCAGGTCGGCCAGCGCCAGGCCCAATGCCGGCCAATGGGCCTTGCCGATGCCCGCATGCAGATACACACCGCGCGCGACGCCATCGCCGTCCACTTCCACATCGGTATGGCCGATTGCCGCAGCACTGCTCGCGATCTGCGGAATCGGCAGCATTTCCTCGGCCATGCGGTCGCCGGCGGCCGGCGCCGCCAGCACTGGCAGCACCACCCGGCCACTGCGGCGGATCGCTGTGGCCAGTTCATCGTCCTGCTGGCTGTCGCGTCGATCCGGCTCAGACAGCATCAGGTCCAGTGCGATGCGCTCGGCGCCGGCGTCGGTCAGCCGGTCCAGCAGGCGCGCATGGACCGAACGGGGCCAGGGCCATTGGCCGATGCGCTGCAGGCTGCCCTCGTCGATGGCCACGATCAGCACGCTGGGGTCGGGGCGGTACTCCCAATTCCCAACCATGGCGTCATAGGCGGCTTCGTCCTGGCGCCACAGCCACTGGCCGTGGCTGGCGATCACTGTCAGCACGCCGGCCAGCAGTGCCAGCAGAATCCGCTTCGACCACGGCAGCGGCGAGCGCCTCATAACAACAGCAACAGCAGCAGGGCGCCGCCACCAGCGCCGTAGCACAGACGGCAAGGCAGCTTGATCTGCTGGGCCGGCGAGTACTCACCCGCATGCCCGTCGTCGTCGATGTACTGCACGCGCACATGCAGGGTGCCGCTCCACGGCTGCTTGAAGCTGACCTGCGGCTCGCTTACGGTCTGGTCGACCAGGGGGGCCCGGAAGTCGCCTCGACGGTCCACCTGCACCCGGTACCGCTGGCCTTCGCTGCCGGCCTGCCAGCGGAGGGTCAGTTCGCCACGCGTGGCCTCAGGCGGCTGCAGGGCCGGGTCGACCGGTTCATTGCTCAGTTGCAAGGGCAGGGCCTGGCCATAGCGGCCCTGGTGGCCGTTGCCATCGCGCGAGGCCACCCGCCAGAAGTACTGGCCGGGCGGCAGCGGCTGCGCCAGGCGCAGGTCGGTGCCCGGGGTGCTTTGTTCCTGCAGCGGTTGCTCGAAGTTCGGCTCGGCGGCAATCTGCAGCACGCTGCTGCGCGCACCGGGCGCCTGGCTCCAACGGAAGCGCGGTCGGTCGCTGTTGATGGTCTGCCCGTGCAGCGGGGCCACCGTCAGTGGCGGCGGGGGCTGGTCGCCGAGTTCGAAATCGGCGCTGGCGTCGAGGCCTTCCACACCCTGCGCATCCACGGCGCGCAACAGGATGCGCAACTGGCCGGGGGGCAGGTCGCCGATCGCCAGCCGGGTATCGGTGGTGGTGGCGGCAAACAGCAGGATTTCCGGCGTTGCCGACAGCACCACTTCAACGCGGTAGCGGGCGGCGCCGTCGACGGGGTCCCAGGCGAGGAGGGCCGGCAAGGGCGCCAGGCGCATGCCGTCGCTGCGCAGCTGCGGTGCTGGAAGAAGGGCGGAGACAGCATCCGGCGCCGTATCGGCGCTGCTGCTGAGGCTGGCCTGTCCAGGCTGGACCAGGCGCTTGCCGTAGATGTTGCCGACCTGCACCTTGCCCTGCAGCACTTCGGTGGCAGCCACGTGGCCGGCGTCACCGGCGCTGACCCGGAATACGGTACCGCGTACGCTGCTGGTCGCCGTAGGTGCATCGATGATGTAGCGCGAGGCGGGGCCACGGGCAGGCGTCACCCGGTTGCTGGCGCGGCCCTGCTGGAGGCGCACGCGGGTATCGACCATGCCGGTGTGGCCGTAACGGCTGAGCTGGTCCAGGCGCAGCCGGGAATGCTCGCGCAGCTGCAGGCGGGAAGCGTCGGCGAATTCAAGCGTGACGCTGGAGTCGCCCTCGGTCTGCACGGTGTCACCGATGCGAAGCTGTTCCCCGGCCAGTAGCGCGCGCGTGGCGCTGCCATCGGCGCCGGACAGTTCGACCTTGCCCCTTACCGACAGCACGCGGGCGGGGGCTGGTTCGATGCGCAGCCAGCTGATCGGGAAGCGCAGCAGCTGCCCCGGCGGCAGCTGGTAGGGGTTGTCGATGCGGTTGTGCTGTTGCAGCTGCTGCCAGCGTACCGAGGGCTTGAGATACAGGCCACCCAGGTCCCACAGGGTATCGCCGGGACGGACCCGGTAGTTCCAGTCCTGGGCCGCGGCAATGGCCGGCAGGAAGAGAAGAGCGCAGAGCAGCGCGCCCTGGAAGCGCATGGCGAACGACAGCGAGCGGACGAAGGTCACAGTTTGCAATCCCGGCAATGCGGGGGCGCAGCTGCAAGACCCCATGGCCCCGACCTCATCCCCCCGAACGGATCGTGGCGGCCGCACGGCCGCCATCCAGTGCATTATTGCCCGCGTTCAGTGCAGGGATTCTGAACGAGGACCGCTCCCGTTCAGAACAGCAGCGAGGCCATCCGGCGACGGTACTGGCCGACCAGGTCCTCGTCGGAGATCACATTGAAGGCGTCGATCAGGGCCTTGCGCGGCAGCCCTTCCTCGAACGTGCGGTCGATCCGCAGCATTTCCAGGAACTGGGCCAACGCAGCTTCGTCATGGCCCCCGAGCAACAGTTGCACGCCGCGCAGATGGCGGGCCTTGAGGTCCTTGCCATCGGCGGCGATGCGGGCGTCCAGCACTTCAGCGGCCGGGGCATCCTTCAGCGCGGCGGCGAAGGCCAGGCGGGCGCGGGCACGCACGGCGCGGTCGTCGGTGGCCAGATTGGCGGGCAGGCCGTCGATCAGGGTGCCGGCTTCGTCCACGCCACCGATCTGCAGCAGGGCCAGGGCCAGGTCGAGCTTCAGTTCGTCCTTGTCCGGCTCGGCGGCGATCTGGGCACGCAGCACATCGACCTGCGCCTGCGGGTCCAGCGGGGCGTCATCTTCGGGCGCGGCGTCGCCGACATCGGCCGGCACGATGCCGTGCTGGGCCAGGAACTCACGCAGCTGGCCTTCCGGAATCGCGCCCGGGAAGCCATCCACCAGCTGGCCGCCCTTGACGAGGAACACGGTCGGCACCGAGCGGATCTGGAAGGCCGCTGCGATCTGCTGTTCCTTGTCGACATCGACCTTGGCCAGTTCGAAGGCGCCGTTGTACTCGGCGGCCAGTTTTTCCAGCATTGGCCCCAGGGTCTTGCACGGCCCGCACCAGGTGGCCCAGAAGTCGACCAGCACCGGCGTCTGCAGCGACTTCTGCAGGACTTCGGCCTCGAAGGTCGCAGTGGTGGCGTCGAATACGTAGGTCGTCTCGGTCATGGGGGGAGGCATCGTTTGGCGTCTGGAGTCCGATTCTATGGTGACGATCGATGCCGGTCTCAACCCGGGTTGTGGTAAATGCCTGACAATGCAGTCTTCCTGTCGCCGTACTTTCCGGAGTCTGCATGTCGTCCCTGTCCCCGTTGCTGCGCCTGCCTGGCGTGGTCGCCGCGCTGCTGTTTGTACTGGCGGTGATCGGTTTCGGCGCCGGCCTGGACGGCTACGCACAAGCCCGTCATCCGGTGGCACTGCTGGGCGCGCAGGGGGTGCCGCATTCGCTGGCCTTCAATCTGCTGGGCTTCGTGCTGCCGGGCCTGCTGGCGGCGATCATGGCCGAGTGCCTGCGCCGCAGGCTGCCGGCAACCGCCGGCTGGGCGCCACGGGTGGGCAGCCAGATGCTGCTGCTGGCCGGGTTGGCCTTCGCCGCGATGGGGTTGCTGCCGCTGGATGTGGATGACCTGCACGGGCCGGCCAGCCAACTGCATGCCAGCGCCTGGATGATCTGGGTGCTGGGTTTTGTCGCCGGAACCCTGCTGCTGGCCGTATCCGGTCTGCGCCAGGTGCATGGCCGCGCGCTGGGCGTACTGGCGCTGGGCTGCGGCATGCTGGCCGCGCTGGCCGCGTTTGCCCTGCAGGGCGTACTGCCGGCGCCGCTGGCACAACGGCTGGCGTTTGCGTGCTGGGCAGTCTGGCTGGGGGCGGCCCTGCCGCTGTCGCGCCCACGCTGAGACGCCTCCGGGGGCGTCGCGGCGCCTACCTCCGGCGGGCAGGATTGGAGACGTTTGCCGCACTGCGGTACGCTGTACCGCTTTGCCGCCGCATCCGCGTGTTCCATGACCAGCGCTGAAACCAACGCCTACGACCCGCAGCAGGTTGAATCCGCCGCCCAGCAATACTGGGACGCTACCCGTGCCTTCGAGGTCGACGAGACTTCGGACAAGCCGAAGTACTACTGCCTGTCGATGCTTCCGTACCCGTCCGGTGCGCTGCACATGGGCCACGTGCGCAATTACACGATTGGCGACGTGATCAGCCGCTACAAGCGCATGACCGGCCACAACGTGCTGCAGCCGATGGGCTGGGACGCGTTCGGCCTGCCGGCGGAAAACGCCGCGATCAAGAACAAGACCGCGCCGGCGGCGTGGACCTACAAGAACATCGACCACATGCGCAGCCAGCTGAAGTCGCTGGGCTACGCCATCGACTGGTCGCGCGAGTTCGCCACCTGCCGCCCGGAGTATTACGTCCACGAGCAGCGCATGTTCACCCGCCTGATGCGCAAGGGCCTGGCCTATCGCCGTAATGCGGTGGTGAACTGGGACCCGGTCGACCAGACCGTGCTGGCCAATGAGCAGGTCATCGACGGCCGCGGCTGGCGCTCGGGTGCCCTGGTCGAGAAGCGCGAGATCCCGCAGTGGTTCCTGCGCATCACCGACTATGCCCAGGAGCTGCTGGATGGCCTGGACGAGCTGGACGGCTGGCCGGAATCGGTCAAGACCATGCAGCGTAACTGGATCGGCCGTTCCGAAGGCCTGGAAATCCAGTTCGACGTGCGCGATGTCGACGGCAGCGCGCTGGACCCGCTGCGTGTGTTCACCACCCGCCCGGACACGGTGATGGGCGTGACCTTCGTGTCGATTGCCGCCGAACACCCGCTGGCGCTGCACGCGGCGAAGAACAATCCGGAACTGGCCGCGCTGCTGGTCGACCTGAAGCAGGGGGGGGTGTCCGAAGCCGAGCTGGAAACCCAGGAAAAGCGCGGCATGGATACCGGCCTGCGCGCGCTGCACCCGGTGACCGGCGAGCCGGTCCCGGTGTGGGTCGCCAACTTCGTGCTGATGGGCTACGGCACCGGCGCGGTGATGGCGGTGCCGGGCCATGACCAGCGCGACAATGAAGTGGCCAACAAGTACGGGCTGCCGATCAAGCAGGTCATCGCGCTGAAGGATCCGCGCACCGACGAAGAGCGCACCTGGGACGGCAGCCGTTGGCAGGACTGGTACAGCGACAAGAGCCGTGCCTTCGAGCTGGTCAACTCGGCCGAATTCGACGGCCTGGACTTCCAGGGCGCGTTCGAAGCGCTGGCCGAACGCTTCGAGCGCAAGGCCCAGGGCCAGCGCCGCGTCAACTACCGCCTGCGCGACTGGGGCGTGAGCCGCCAGCGCTACTGGGGCTGCCCGATTCCGGTGATCTACTGCGCCAAGTGCGGCGCGGTGCCGGTGCCGGAAGAACAACTGCCGGTGGTGCTGCCGGAGGACGTGGCGTTCTCGGGCACCGGTTCGCCGATCAAGACCGACCCGGAATGGCGCAAGACCACCTGCCCGGACTGCGGCGGTGCGGCCGAGCGCGAGACCGATACCTTCGACACCTTCATGGAATCGAGCTGGTATTACGCCCGCTACACCTCGCCGGGTGCCCGTGACGCTGTCGACAAGCGCGGCAACTACTGGCTGCCGGTGGACCAGTACATCGGTGGCATCGAGCACGCGATCCTGCACCTGATGTATTTCCGCTTCTACCACAAGCTGCTGCGCGACGCGCGGATGGTGGACAGCAACGAACCGGCGCGCAACCTGCTGTGCCAGGGCATGGTGATCGCCGAAACCTATTACCGCCCGAACCCGGACGGCTCGAAGGACTGGATCAATCCGGCCGATGTGGAAGTGCAGCGCGACGAGCGCGGCCGCATCACCGGCGCCACCCTGATCGCCGACGGCCAGCCGGTGGTGGTCGGTGGCACCGAGAAGATGTCCAAGTCGAAGAACAACGGCGTGGACCCGCAGGCGATGGTCGGCAAGTACGGCGCCGACACCGTGCGCCTGTTCTCGATGTTCGCCGCGCCGCCGGAGCAGTCGCTGGAGTGGAACGAGGCCGGCGTGGACGGGATGGCCCGCTTCCTCCGCCGCCTCTGGGCCCAGGTGCAGAAGCATGCCGCCGACGGCGCCGCCCCGGCGCTGGATGTTGCGGCACTGGACGCCAACCAGAAGGCGCTGCGCCGCAAGACCCACGAAACCATCGGCAAGGTCGGTGACGACTACGGCCGCCGCCACAGCTTCAACACCGCGATCGCTGCGGTGATGGAGTTGATGAACGCACTGGCCAAGTTCGAGGACGGCAGTGAGCAGGGCCGTGCGGTGCGCCAGGAAGCGCTGCAGGCCATCGTGCTGCTGCTGAACCCGATCACCCCGCATGCCAGCCACGCCCTGTGGCAGGTGCTGGGTCACGCGGAGACGCTGCTGGAAGACCAACCGTTCCCGCAGGCCGATGCCAGTGCGCTGGTGCGCGACGCGCTGACCCTGGCGGTGCAGGTCAACGGCAAGCTGCGTGGCACCATCGACGTGGCGGCCGACGCCGCGCGCGAGCAGGTGGAGGCACTGGCGCTGGCCGAGCCCAACGCGGCCAAGTTCCTGGAAGGCCTGACGGTGCGCAAGATCATCATCGTGCCGGGCAAGATCGTGAACATCGTCGCCGCCTGATGTATCCGCACCGGCGCCCGCGAGGTGGCCGGTGCCATTCCGGTGCAGGGCCAGGCGTCTGATGGCCCTGCATTCACGCGGCTTCGGGCAGGCTGTGTGTTGCCGTGATCGCCCGGCTCCGCCAGACTGTCTCCATGACCCGAATCCTGCTTGCCCTCGTTCTTGTCCTCGGCCTTGCCGGCTGCGGCTTCCATCTGCGCAACAAGCTGATGCTGCCCACCGACACCGCCCCGGTGAAGGTGGTATCCACCGCCCCGTACAGTGAACTGGTCAAGCTGCTCAACCGCAGCCTGCTGGCTTCCGGTGCCAGGCTGGCTGATGAGGACAGCAACGAACCCAGTACCCAGTTGCAGGTGCTGTCCGAGCGCTGGGGCGACCTGCCGATCGCCATCGACTCGCAGGGCCGCGCCCAGGAGTACAGCCTGCGCTATGCGGTGATCTTCATCTTCCGTCGCGAGGATGGCAGCGAACTGGTGCCGCAGCAGGTGATCGAGCTCTCGCGTGATTACGTGTCGCCACCGACCGACGCCACCGGTACCACCACCGAACGCGAGATCCTGGCCAACGAGCTGCGCCGGGAAATGTCCGCCTCGATCATCCGCCGCATCGACAGCGTGGTGCGTGCCGAGCTCGAGAAGGGCGGCAGCCTGTCGGCGCCGAAAGCCAAGCCGATTGAAGGCGCGGTACCGGCCGAGCCGGTCCCCGCAGCCAAGCACTGAGCCGCGCCATGGAACTGCGTCCGGAGCAGCTGGCCAGCCAGGGCGCTGATACCGCGCTGGCGCCGGTCTACCTGATTGCCGGCCCGGAAACCCTGCGTGTGCTGGAGGCAGCTGACGCCATCCGCGCACGCGCGCGCGCCGCCGGCATCGGCGAACGTGAAGTGTTCGACGCCGATGGCCGTGATTTCGACTGGAACCAGCTCGACGCCAGCTTCAACGCGCCCAGCCTGTTCAGTGCCCGCCGCCTGGTTGAGGTGCGCCTGCCCAGCGGCAAGCCTGGCAAGGACGGGGCCGAAGTGATCAGCCAGTTCTGTGCCAACCCGGCGCCGGACGTGGTGCTGATGATCACCGCAAGTGAATGGAGCAAGGCCCACCAGGGCAAGTGGGCCGAAGCGATCAACCGCATCGGCGTGCTGTCGGTGGCCTGGGCGGTCAAGCCGCATGAATTGCCGGACTGGATCGAGCGCCGCCTGCGTGGCAAGGGACTGCGTGCCGATCCTGCCGCCGTGCAGCGCCTGGCCGAGCGGGTGGAAGGCAATCTGCTGGCTGCTGCCCAGGAAATCGACAAGCTGGCGTTGCTGGCCGATGGCCAGCCGCTGGACGTGGAGCGCATGGAGTCGCTGGTGGCCGATGCCGCCCGCTATGACGTGTTCCGGCTGGTGGAAGCGGCCTTTTCCGGCCAACCGCCGGCGGTGCTGCGCATGCTGGCCGGACTGCGCGGCGAGGGCGAGGCGGTGGCTGCGCTGATGCCGATGGTGATCCGCGAGCTGCTGGCGGGCGCTGGCCTGGCCCGGGTGCAGGCCCGTGGCGGCAACCTGGCGGCTGAAATGAAATCGCGCGGTATCTGGGAATCGCGGCAGGCCCCCTACAAGCGCGCGCTGCAGCGGCATCCGGAAAGCAAGCGTTGGGAACGCTTCGTGGCCGAAGCCGGGCTGGTTGACCGCATCGCCAAGGGCCGCGCCGAGGGTGATGCCTGGCTGGCGCTGGAGCGCCTGCTGGTGGTGGTGGCCGAACCGCGTGCCGTGCGCCTGTTGGCGCGGGCCTGAGCAATGAGCCTGCGGATCTATTACGGGGGCACCTTCGATCCGGTGCACCTGGGGCACCTGGCGATCGCGCGTGCGGCCCGTGATGAACTGCAGGTCGCCGTGCGCCTGCTGCCGGCCGCCGATCCGCCGCACCGCGCGTTGCCCGGTGCCACCGCTGAGCAGCGCTGCACGATGTTGTCGCTGGCCATCGGCGACGAGCCGGGGCTGTTGTTGGACCGCCGCGAACTGGATCGTGCCGCCCGCTGCCCCGGTCGTCCGTCGTACACCGTCGACACCCTGCGCGAGCTGCGTGGCGAGCTGGGCCCGAGCCGGCCGCTGGCCTGGCTGGTGGGCGCCGACAGCCTGCTGGGCCTGTCCGGCTGGCACGAATGGGAGGCCCTGTTCGACCTGGCCCACTTCGTGGTGGCCGAACGGCCGGGCAGCCCGTTGCAGGCGTCGATCGATGGCGAGCTGGGGCGTGCCCTGCAAGGGCGCTGGGCCGACAATGAGCAGGCCCTGTTCACCAGCCCGGCCGGGCGCGTCCTGCGCCTGCACCACCCGCTGCGCGAGGAATCAGCCAGCGCCGTGCGCTCGCAGATTGCCGCTGGCGGTCCCTGGCGCGCACTGCTGCCACCGGCCGTGGCCGACTATGTCGCTGCACACGGGCTGTACCGCCCGGCTACGGCGTGAATGGCGCGGCCGCGCCATCCCCGTATAATCGCCCCCACGTTTATCGAGTCGATCCACTTTGAGCAACCAGACCCAGCCCCAGACCATCAAGGTCGATCTTCCCAGCCCGCCGCCGTCCGTGCCCGAACTGCTGGCCAGCGTCCGCCAAGCCACCGAAGACCTGAAGGCCAAGGACCTGGTCGAGATCGACGTGCGCGGCCGGTCCAGCGTTGCCGATTACATGATCGTCGTTTCGGGCACCTCGACCCGCCACGTCAAGTCGATTGCCGATGAAGTCGTGCGCTTCGCCAAGAACCTGGACGTGATGCCACTGGGCGTGGAAGGCGAGCGCGAGGCCGAGTGGGTGCTGGTCGACCTGGGCGACGTGATCGTCCACGTGATGCTGCCGCGCGTGCGTGAGTTCTACGCCCTCGAGCGCCTGTGGACCGTCGGCGACC